>JBATYU010000371.1:0-21165 GCA_049674245.1 Bradyrhizobium sp.
CATGCAGGCCTTGACGCTGTCGACGGCAGCGAACGGCGTCGGCGCCTGGACCTCGACCGTGTTCTCCTATTGGGCCGGGCATTATTTCGTGTTCGGCTCGGCCTTTGCGCTGACGCTCGGCTTGATCCTTCTGGTGCCACTGGTCCTGATCGCGATGGCGCGGATCGAGGAAATCGCGGCGGTCGCCTTCGGCCGCGCGCCGCGCCGGCTGATCGTCAAGGGCGCGGCGCTGGCTCCGGCCACCATCGGCGCAGACATTACCTTCCCAAAGGTCTCGATCCATGTGCCGGCCTATTTCGAACCGGTGGAGATGCTGAAGCAGACGCTCGATGCGGTCTCCCGGCTCGACTATCCGAATTTCGAGTGCGTGGTGATCATCAACAACACGCCGGATCCGGCGTTCTGGCAGCCGATCCAGGACCACTGCCGCGCGCTCGGCGAGCGCTTCAAGTTCATCAACGCTGAGAAGGTTCAAGGTTTCAAGGCCGGCGCGCTGCGCATCGCCATGGACCGCACCGCGGTCGACGCCGAGATCATCGGCATCATCGACGCCGACTATGTGGTCGACCCCGACTGGCTGAAGGACCTGGTGCCGGTGTTCGCTGATCCCCGCGTCGGCCTGGTGCAGGCGCCGCAAGACCACCGCGACGAAGACCGCTCGCTGATGCACTACATGATGAACGGCGAATATGCCGGCTTCTTCGACATCGGCATGGTCCAGCGCAACGAGGAAAACGCCATCATCGTTCACGGCACCATGTGCTTGATCCGCCGCGCGGCGATGGACATGGCGGGGGGATGGGCCGGCGACACCATTTGCGAGGATACCGACCTTGGGCTAGCCATCATCGAGCACGGCTGGCTGACGCATTACACCAACCACCGCTACGGTCACGGCCTGTTGCCCGACACCTACGAGGCCTTCAAGAAACAGCGCCATCGCTGGGCCTATGGCGGCTTTCAGATCGTCAAAAAACACTGGCGGCGTTTCCTGCCCGGCGCGAGCCGGCTGTCGCGGGACCAGAAGCGCGAGTTTTCGCTGGGCTGGCTGAACTGGCTTGGCGCCGAAAGCCTTGGCGTCTTGGTTGCGATCTTAAATCTGATCTGGGTGCCGATCGTGGCCTTTGCCGACATCGCGATCCCCGACAAGATCCTGACGCTGCCGATCATCGCAGCCTTCGTGGTCTCGCTCCTGCACTTCGTGGCGATGTATCGCTTGCGGGTGCCGATCAAGACCGGGCAAATGCTGGGCGCCATGGTGGCGGCGATGTCGGTGCAATGGACGGTGTCGCGCGCGGTGGCCAACGGCCTGATCAAGGATCATCTGCCGTTCGCCCGCACCTCCAAGGGCGGCCTCTCCAGAATGTCAATCGAATTCCAGGCGTTCTGGGAAGCCGTCATCGGCGTGCTGCTGCTGGTCGGCGCCGGCGTGCTGATCGTCTCCAACAGTTTCAAGCAGATCCATGAAATCTACGTGTTCGCCGCCGTGCTGGTGCTCGAAAGCCTGCCGTTCCTGTCAGCGGTTGCGATCGCCATCCTCGAGAGCTCGCGGATCAACTCGTTCTCGTTCTGGCGCAGCACCGGCGTTCGCACCGCCGAGCTGATCGGCTTAAGGCCGGTGGCGATGCCGACGGTCGCCGGCCCCTCGCAGCCGGTCGTGACCGAAGTGCGCCACGAAGTCATTGATGGGCGTGGTGAAGCGGCGCGCCTTTAGCGGTTGGATGCCGCTCAAATCCCCCGCAACAGCGTTCCCAGGAGCAGAACCACGTAGGCGATCAAGAGAAGCGTGAAACCGCCGATGCTGTGAAGTTGCGCGATGTGGCCATAAACCGCGAGCAGCGCCAGCACGGCGAGCAAAACCGAAATGACGAATGTCGGCACCGCCGGCGGCGTTAGATAAAATCGCCTGATGGGCCTTGTATAGGGCATGGGAGATTTCCCGTTTTCGATCTGTCCCTCCCAAGAACATCTACCTCAGTGGTTTGTTCCGCTTTCATCGGCGCAGCGTTGCGCGATGCTGGCGCGGATAGCCCACGGGTTGATTGAAAAGAACCGGCTAACGGCCTTTGCTGCCGAGGGAATCCTTGGCGATCCCGCCCGTTTTTACGGCCCGTGGCGCTATTGACCCGCAGGGGCCAGCCCCCTACACAGCGCGGGCTGGAGCATGATCCGGGAAAATACCCGCGCCGCACTCGGATGGCGGGCGCAAACGGGTTTTCCCTCCCGGCAAACGTGAAAACGCGTTTGCGCGGGACATGCTCGAACGAGAGAGTGAGCGCGTAGCTCAGGCGGTAGAGCACGTGACTTTTAATCATGGGGTCGCGGGTTCGAGTCCCGCCGCGCTCACCAAAAAACCCCTGAAATACAGTACGTTAGACCACATTCTAAAGTGTTCGGTAAAGTAACACAACCAGAAAATGCGATTAGTAAGAGATTAGTAAGACCGGCGAGGACCGGCGGCTTCAGCTCGTCGTCGGCGCGGCTCTGATTGACCTGCCCGGCCCGCCCGCGTTTTGATGACGCATGCCCGCCCTCACCCGCCGCCGCGACCACGGCAGACGCGAAGAATGCTGGCTGATCTATTACGGCGACGTGCGCGTCGGCTTCATCGCCATCCGGTCCGGCATCCCGAACAACCAGGCCCCGTGGGGCTGGCGCTGCGGCTTCTATCCGGGATCGGAGCCGGGTGAATGCACGTCCGGCACCGCCACCACCTTCGACCAGGCGCGCGCCGACTTCGAACGGGCATGGGCGGTGTTCCTTTCGAAACGCACCGAGGCGGATTTTCAGAAATGGCGTGATCAACGGGATTGCACAGCCGAGAAATACCGCCGCTTTGATCGCGGCGAGCGCATGCCGCCGGATTGGCGAGCTGGTGCCTGATGGCAGCAACGGGCTGGCAACGACCGTTTCACGATCCGATACAGCCGCCGACGGGCAAGCCGCTCCTGACGCTCAAGGATGCGGCGGACTACATCATGGGATTGCCGAAGAAGGTTCACGACGCGCCGCATTGGCAGATCGCGATTGAGCAACTGATCGACGCCGCCGAGGGCCGGAACTTCATCATGCATGCGCGCATCGCCGTGCTGAAGGCATTGAACCACGGCTTGCCTGATCCGAAGACCGAGCCCCGGCGCAAGGCCGTCAAGAAACACAGGATCATCCGATGAACCGGATCGGCCGCCGCATCATCATGTGCATGCTGCTGATCGCGGCGCTGGCGATGATTTGGAGCCTGCTCGGGCACTGACGACTTCGCGCGGCGCACTTTCACATGCGACGCGACTTCTGCTTTTGGGCGCATAACGGACTCAAGTCGGACATCGCGCCATGTCTGCTTTGTGCCGATTTTGTTGCAAAAGTCAAAAATCGAACAACCCTAAAAATCTCGCGGAAGTTGATCTTTAGACCTCTCTGCTGCTGCGTCTCTTTTCAGCGCCACTGCGGAGGTTTTCAACAGGAACGGGGGAAGCATTCGTTTTTCAACGTCTGCAATGCCCTTCGAAAGCCCACTTTACGTAATTGAATGCGCTGGGCCACAACTTCTAGGGAGGCTTCCATGGTCAGAGCCCTGATAACCCTATGTTGTTTACTCACGATGGGAACGCCTGTGTTCGCGGACAGCGCAGCAGCCTTGTCTGAAGCAACTCTCACGGGAAACGACGCGAAGGCCGCCGCCATCGCGGAGAATGAGTCGGCTGAGGAAGAGAGTTTTCAAGATCTCGTCCAGACCGTGCAATGGGGTGGACGAACGTGGACTTGCTTTGCTCGCAGCCGCCGCAGCGGACGCTTTTCGGGTCAAAGCCGCAACGCGAATACAGCCCGACGAATCGCGCTTAATCGTTGTAGGAGTCGATCCAGCGGTTGCTTCATCACCAGTTGCCGGTAATTGACTATCTGAGGGCGCGATCCGCGCTTAGCGCCGCCGCCCGCGATCCAAAACAGGCCACTGCCAAAATCAAATTAGACCACTAGGGGTTAAAACAGGCCAGAACCCCGCCCACATAGGAACAGACCGGGAAACCAGAACGTTCCCTGACTGCCGTTGGCGGCCTGCTCCTCAACAGCGACTTGCGGCAGCGCATGTTGCGGCGTCACGGCATTCGCAGCTTGTATTGCTCGACGACCGCGATCCCGGCGTTGGTGACGACCATCGTCACCGGCTTCGTGCTGCCGTCGCGATCTGGTCGATCTTTGTCGCGTTTTGGCCGGTGAATCGTTCCACCGTTCAGCCGCTTAAGAGCCTGCAGCATCGGGCCGTCGTTCTGCATCAGCAGCCGTTCCGCGCTCGAACTGCGCAATGCCGGCCGAATAGCGATAAGAGTAATCCTCAGCGTAGGCACGACAACCTTCCGATGACTGAG
Source organism: Bradyrhizobium sp. (assembly GCA_049674245.1). Taxonomy (GTDB): domain Bacteria; phylum Pseudomonadota; class Alphaproteobacteria; order Rhizobiales; family Xanthobacteraceae; genus Bradyrhizobium. Next base: position 4,368 of record JBATYU010000371.1, read on the forward strand.
CGGATGAGGTTGTGATTACCAACAAGGAACCAACCATCGCTAAAACAGCCGCGACAACCAATCTTCGCCATTCACAGTTCAGGTGTTTCATTTTCGATTCTCCTTGTTACGTCCTCTTGGGCCAACGGGCATTTCGAGCTATCGGAGCGTTTGTCTTGTTGTCAGGCCGCCGTCGGAAAGCTGTCGACGCGCTTGCTTGAATTTACCTTGGCGGTCCCCAACCCGATCAGGATCGCCTCGTAGCTCGCGCAGCGAACTTCGGCAAGAAAGCGGGTGTCGAACGCCGGCAGGACGAATAACGACATCGCCAGATTGACCATGATCACAACGATGAGGGGCAGCGCGGCAAGCATGGCCGGCGGCGGCGCGTCGGTCGCCTCGCCGTGCATGATCTCTGCCGGATCGAACTCGTGCGCGGTGGTGGCGCGTTCACGCAACTTTTCGTCGGTGGCGAGACGGTCAGGCGGCATGAGCACGCCGTCACCGAAGCTTTCGCCGTTCTTCTTTGCGACGGCCTCTTCGCGATTGAGCCACCACAGGCCGAAGCCGAGCATGATCAGCGATGCCCAGAATACCGAGGCCGGGTGCGGCAAAGGGCGTAGTGCCGAAGAAAGGCATCGGGATTGCGTTCTGAAGCGACGGCGTGCCGGGCAGAGCCGACATGGTGAAGGTCGAGGTGCCGAGCACGATTGCCGCTGGCATCAGACGCCGCGGGATGCCAGCCACACGAAACAGCTCCTGCGCCATCGGCGCCAGTACGAAGAAGGCAACGAACAAACTGACGCCGCCATAGGTGACGAGCGCGCCGGCGAGCACCACCGCCAGCACGGCCCGTTGCGGGCGAAGCCGCCGTGTCATAAAGCTCGCGATCGCGGACCGAGCCGCTATCCTCCATCAGCTTGCCGAAGAGCGCACCAAGCAGAAACAATGGAAAGAACTGTGCCAGAAAGCCCGCCGCGCTGACCATGAAGGTCTGTGTCCAGTGGGCGAGCAGCGGCTCGCGCGAGAACATCGCCGCGGTCAAGGCGGCGAGCGGCGCAAGCAGCAGCACGCTCCAGCCCCTGAAGGCGAACGCGATCAGCAGGCCGAGCCCGATCAGGATGCCGAGAAGGCCCGACACCGTCATCCTCAGCATTCCGCGAGCAGCGCGTCGAAATCGGCAGTGGAGCGCTTTCCAATTTCCTCGCCGTGGGCGGCGAGAAATACGTCGGCGCTTTTGCGTCCTTCCTGCTTCAACAACGATACGAACTCCCACTCGGCGTTGAGTTTTGACGACGCGCCGAAATCCGCCAGCGTGTCGCTCATGATCCGGTGCGTGCGCATTCCAGCCCAGCGCGCGCCTTCGCCAGTTCCGGGATCCGCCACTTCGTGCAGCAGCGCGATCATGCGCAATTCCTTCATCAACGGCGAGTTGAAGGAAATCTCGTTGAGCCGGTTGAGGATGTCGTTTGCCGTGCGCGGCGGTTCCAACCTTTCGCGCGGATTGATCTGCACGAGGATGGTGTCGTGGGCGTCGCTTTCGCGCACCAGCGGGGTCAGGGTCGGATTGCCGGAATAACCACCATCCCAATAGGGCTCGCCGTCGATCTCGATCGCCTGGAACATCGTCGGCAAACAGGCCGAGGCGAGCAGCACGTCGGCGGTAATCTCCGCGTTGCGGAAGATGCGGCCGCGGCCGGTACGCACATTGGTCGCGGTGATGAACAGTCTGATCGGTGCCTTGGCGAGCCGGCCGAAATCGATGCTTTCGGCGAGGAGGGACCGCAGCGGGTTGAGGCCGAGCGGATTGAGATCGTAAGGTGAGAGCACGCGGGCCATCAGGTCCATGGCGACATAGGCGGGCGAGGTATCGAGGGTCCAGCGGCCCATCAACCGGTCGAGCGGCGAGCGCTGCATCGGACTGAATGCCGCCGCGCGCGACACGCGCTGCCAATAGGCATCGAGCGCGGCCCGCGCACCTTCTGATCCGCCTTGCGTCCAACCGTCCGCCACCAAGGCTGCATTCATCGCACCTGCAGACGTGCCGGAGATCGCGTCAATCTTCAGCCAGGGCTCCTCGATCAGCCGATCGAGCACGCCCCAGGTGAACGCGCCGTGGGAGCCACCGCCCTGCAAAGCGAGGTCCACCAGAACCGGTTCTCGCGCTGTTGCGTCCATCGCACCCTCTTCGGTCGGAGATGAAGCGACATCTCATTCAGGATGAACCCACGATGCTTGTCTCGACCCCTCATACGATCGACGCAGCAGCGCGAACAGGCCGCCGCCCGTCGCCGCGCCCAGCAGGTAGGTGACGGCTACCAACAGGGCGAGCGGCACGCGGGCATTGAAGCTGTGGAAGGACATGGTGACGATCTCGAAGTTCTGCAGCGCAAAGATGATCGTCACAGCCGCGATCAGAATGATCACAGCGAGATAAATCCAACGCATGGGCGTCTCCCTAGCGGCGACCAAGAGACCGTGTGGCGCGCAGTCGGCCAACTACATGTCAACGGGCGCGGTGCAGGCCGAAACCTATTCCGATCCAGCCTGCGCCGGCCATGATGAGATCGATGCCAAGGAACACGCCGAGAATATAGAGGCTCGAGACCGGCCAGTGGGCCAAGATGAGCAGGCCGAGCAGCAGCGTGATCACGCCGGACAACACCACCCAGATCCAGGGTGTTTCCTGCTTCATGCTGAAGGCCAGAACGATCCGCATGATGCCCGAGGCCACCAGCGATGCGCCGAGAATGAGTGTGAGCAGTGCGGCGGCGAGCAGGGGATTTTCGAACGTGACGAAGCCGGCGACGATGTAGAGCGCCCCGAGCAGGACCCAGAGCAGGAATTTGCCCCAGCTCTTGATCTGGAAGGCGCTGAACACTTCGGCGACGCCGGCGACGATCATCATCACGCCGACGACGAGGACGCTGGCGACGGTGGCCACCGCCACGCTGCCAAGCGCGATGAACCCGGCGATCAGATAGACGACGCCGAGCGCGACGATCCAGCCCCACTTGGCGCGCAGCGGCGCCAGTTCAGAACTGGCTTGAGGATTTATAAGAGTGTCTGAAGCGTTGGTCATGACGGCCTCCGATGAGAAAACCTATCTGACGTTCGTCTGTATGAGACGGGAGCACGAAACATATCGAACAAGTGATACCGGTTGCAATCGCTATTTCTTGCCGTTTTCGGTTTTTCGTTTTTGGATGTACACTCGCGCTTGCCAACAATTTTAGTGAACGACCGGACTGGAGTAGCGCTTGGTCGTGAATCCGTCTTTCTCTTCACGGCTTCGTTAGCGAAAGAATGTAACCGCCTCTGGCCCCGGGCGAATCGTGAGGCAATGGAACGAGTACCCGCATCCGCCGCTCGAGAACGGCTGCGGATAATGAGTAGTGAGTGGCAGGGCTCGTGCTTTCCAAGAGGAGCATGCACGATGAACGCAAAAAACCTTCCATTCGCCCTCACGATGGTTCGCGACTTGCGGCGCATGCTGTTTTCGCCGCTGCCGGCGGCGGCATTTCTGGTTGGGCTTTGCCAGCCGGTCCCGGCGCAATATGAAGCGCTCGACCTCGTGCCCGAGCAGGCCGCCCCCATTTTGCTCGCCGCCGGAGCCACGCTTTTTCAGAACGCCCGCATCTTCGACGGCAAGAACGCCGCGCTGTCGGCGCCTTCCAGCGTGCTGGTCAGGGGCAATATCATCGAGCAGATCTCGGTCGATCCGGCCGGCACGGCGGCGGCTGCCGACGTCCGAGTGATCAACGCCAACGGGCGTGTGCTGATGCCGGGCCTGATCGACGCGCATTGGCATATGTTCATGGCGGCGGTGTCGCCCGCGGTCCTCATGACCGCCAATCCCGGCTACCTCAATTTATTGGCCGCGCGTCAGGCCGAAGCCACCCTGATGAGGGGATTTACCACCATACGGGACATGGGCGGTCCGGTGTTCGGATTGAAGCGTGCCATCGACGAGGGCGTCACCGTTGGTCCACGCATCTATGCTTCCGGCGCGATGATTTCGCAAACCTCGGGCCATGGAGACTTTCGGTCTCGCTACGAGGTTCCGCGGGCACTGGGAGGGCCTTTGAGCCAGTCCGAACTCGCCGGCGTTGCAGCTATTGCCGACAGCCCCGATGAGGTGCGGCTGCGCGCGCGCGAACAACTGCGACAGGGGGCCAGTCAGATCAAGCTGATGGGGGGTGGCGGCGTCAGTTCGCCCTACAATCCGATCGAGTCGACCCAGTTCACCGAGCCGGAGCTTCATGCCGCGGTCGAGGCGGCCGAAAATTGGGGCACTTATGTCGCCGTCCATGCCTATACGCCGGCTGCGATCCGCCAGGCGATCGCCGCCGGCGTCAAATGCATCGAGCACGGCCAGCTGATCGACGAGCCGACGGCGAAGTTGCTGGCGGACAAGGGCATCTGGTGGAGCCTGCAGCCACTGACCTATGATGCCGACGTGTTCGCGCGGATGAGTCCGGTGTCGCAAAAGAAAGCGCTGGAAGTGTTCGCAGGCACGGAGAACGCCTACAAGCTTGCAAGGAAGTACAAGGTCAAGACGGCCTGGGGAGCCGATATTCTGTTCGATGCGGGGGCTGCCAGCAGGCAGGGGCAATATCTCGCCATGATGGTCCGCTGGTATACGCCCGCAGAAGCGCTCAAGATGGCAACCGCCGACAATGGTGAGTTGATGGCGCTGTCCGGATACATCAATCCCTATCCCGGCAAGCTCGGTGTCGTGGAAGTTGGGGCACTTGCAGATCTGTTGCTGGTCGATGGCAATCCGCTCGACGACATCAATCTCGTCGCAAATCCCGACAAGAATTTTGTCGTCATCATGAAGGATGGCAGAATCTACAAGAACACGCTGAGCAGGTGAGGTCGCAACAACAAGCGAGTCGGAGGAGGCGTTGGGTCGAAGTCGCGCTTTCCTGTCCCGGTCTTTATTGATCTTTTGCCAACCACTTCTGGTCTACCCCGAACAACGGACATCAACAGACCGGCCCCGTCGGTCCGGTTCGTGCCATAATCGGAAGTCCGCAAACCTCACTCGATCGCCTTGTCGGCGCAGGCAGAAACGACGGCGATTTTGCGCAGCAGACCGGATAACCAGCACGCGGCTTACATTGGTGAAGGTATCGGCGCGACGAGAAGGCCAAAGTCGGAAGCAAGCCCGGCAATTGTGTCTGCGGCGGGCAACAATGACGCATCAATTTTTAAGATGATGGACGTGTCCGCTGGTACGGGTTTGTTGCTAGACCATGAGGCTCTCTGCATCTTGTGCCGGACGTCCCGCGCGGGACTAAGGCGCAGAACGACCCTTCGCCGTCTCGGCCACGGCCCGAGTTAACTGAGCTAACAGATCGTCTGCGGCGGGGAGGCTCAGTTGCACATAAACCCGTTCTAAGTCCACATGCCCCGGTAACGTCACGTATAACGTTAGATCTACGTTTTCACCGTGGGCTATTGCCGAGATATGATCCACGTGGGGGAGTAAATATGGCGAGTCGCCTTCAATTTTGATGATGGTCGGCATCACATCCCTCCCCCGCTACTGAGGTTCATGGATATGGTACCAACCGCGATACTTGTCCTCAAGGCATAAATCTTCACGGGATTATATGGCCTCGTCACACCGAAAGAGTCACGAGCGGTTGCCAATCAGTTCATGCAACAAGGCTTCAACACGACGGATCGCGATCTGTGCGGATTAGATGCATGTCGCGAGCAGCAGCGGTGGACCGAACGAAATAGCGGTCGCGACGAGGGCGGCGATAAGTGTCCCGATGACGGCCCAATGCAGAAACGCGCCGGTCGGGCCGAAATCGGTATTAGGGCCAGCGCGGGCGATGTCGCGCCACATCCAGCCCAACACGATCAGGTGCGCGAGGAGAGTGGCGGCAAGCCAAAGACGCAGCGAGCCGGTCGACCAGCCAAACGCGCAGCCGATACCGTGGATTGCGTAAAGAGCAACCAATGCACTGCACCAAACGGTGAAACCCGCTGCGAGCCACCAGAGGTGCCTTGGTGGTACCGGACGCTCGCTCACGGTCGACCACCCAGCACCGTAACGAGCGCAGGCAGTGCGAGAACGAGGCCAATTGCAATGACTCCCGTGACCAACGTGTAATCCAGCCATAATCGCGTGAGCCGCAGATCCAGAATCCGCCGGGGCGCAATGAAGCCAGCGCCGAGACGCAGGAAATTGCTGACGAGGAACAGAAGGCCGATACCGGCGTGCAGGGCCACATAGAAGAAAAGTGCCACCGCGGTCGCGCCGAGCGCATGCTCGCGCGGATGCGGCACGACACCGGCGATCAACCCGACGGCCACCGCGACGGCCGCCAGAAGCGCCAGCACGGCGAGACTAATCCAGCCGCTCGCCTTGCCACCGGCGGCGACCGCTCGCATCGATCCGCGCGCCGCCGCAGCGGCTATAGCGAGAGTCGCCATCGCGACGAGAGCAAGCATGCGGCTCGGTTCGGGTGCGATCGCCGAGGGCCAATTCGGCGCAGCAATCCAAAGATAGAAAGTCCCGAACAACAGCGATGTGAACAAAGTGCTGTCGGCGACCAGCGTGCAGATCAACGCCAGCCACGCTGGCGCTTCGGCTACCTCGGTGTGAGGCGGCACGCTGACGCGATGACCGACTGGCATCGGACCGTAGTCGCACGCGAGACCGGCGCGCTGCGCGGCGAGCACGAATAGGCCGGCGGTCACCAGCGCCGCGACGAGGGACAGCAGGTAGAACTTGAAAAGAAGCGCCAGCACCACCGCCGCGGTTGCAAGCCCGGTGAAGAGCGGCAGGTAGGTCGGTTGCGGCAGCACAATCAGTTGCTCGGGCTCGCCGGTCGTCATGTGTACGCCCAGCGTCTCCTGCCAGCCATTCCGTGCAAAACCGAGATAGCCTTCGCCCCGCGCCAGCGACAGTGCGAGATCGCCGGCGGCAATCTGACCAGAGCCAGGTCCTAGAGACGGGATCGATGCAAAGGCATACGATGGCGGCGGGATCGGCATGGCCCATTCCAGCGTCGCCGAGCCCCAGGGATTACGACGCACGCGACGCCCGTAACGGAGTTGCACGATCAGGTCGATCACCACCAGCGCGAAGCCGATCGTCATGACGAACCCGCCGACCGAGGATAGCAGGTTGAGCCAGTTCCAGCCTTCATCGCCCTGATAGGTATAGATGCGACGGGGCATTCCGAGCAGACCGGTCAGGTGCATCATGAAGAAAGTCAGGTTGAAACCGACGAAGACCAGCCAGAAGGCCGGCACCGCCAGCCGGTGCACGGCGGCGCGCCCTGTCAGCAACGGCAGCCAGTAGTAGAACCCCGCAAGCATCGGGAAAGCGAGGGCACCAGCCACCACATAGTGCATGTGCGCGACCACGAAATAGGTGTCGTGGGCCTGCCAGTCGAACGGCACCATGGCGACCATGACGCCAGTCAGGCCGCCCATCACGAAGATGAAAAAGAAGCCGAATACGTAGAACATCGGCACGTCCCAGCGCGGCCTGCCGTGTGCCAGCGTGGCCAGCCAGGCGAAGATCTGCACCGCCGTCGGTACCGCGACGATCGCCGAGCCAAGGGAGAAGAAGGCGAGCGCAAGATGCGGGATTCCGACCGTGAACATGTGGTGCACCCAAATGCCGAAACTCAGGAAGGCGAGCGCAACGATTGCGACGACGATCGCGCGGTAGCCGACCAGCGGTCGGTTGGCGAAGACCGGGATGATCGTCGACAGCACGCCGGCCATCGGCAGGAAGATGATGTAGACGTCCGGATGGCCGAACAGCCAAAACAAATGCTGCCATAGCAGCGCATCGCCACCACGCGTCGGGTCAAAGAAGGGCAGGCCGAAGGCGCGTTCTACTTCGAGCAGGATCGAGCCGAGGATCAGAGGCGGAAAGGCCACGATCATCATCATGGCGGTGACCAGGATATACCAGCCGAAGATCGGCATGCGGTCGAGTGACATGCCGGGCGCGCGCATCTTCAGAATCGAAACGACGATTTCCATGGCCAGCGACAGCGCCGAGATCTCAACAAAGGTTACGCCAAGCAGCCAGACGTCCGCGTTGACTCCCGGTGTATATAGATTGGAACTCAGCGGCGTGTACATGAACCAGCCACTGTTGGGTGCGACTCCGGCGATCAAGGCTACGGTCAGGATCGTGCCGCCGAACAGGTAGCACCAGTATCCATAGGCGGTGAGCCGCGGAAAGGCGAAATCGCGCGTGCCGAGAATCTTCGGGGTGAGATAGACCGCAAAACTCTCCACCATCGGGATGGCGAACAGGAACAACATCATCGACCCGTGCATGGTGAAGACCTGGTTGTAGGTCTCGGGGTCCATGAAGTCCCCCTTCGGCGTCGCGAGCTGCACGCGGGTCAGCATGCCGAGCACGCCGGCGATGGCGAAAAACACGAACGACGTGATCATCATGCGCATGCCAATGATGGAGTGGTTGACAGCGGCGAGACGCTGCAGTCCGGGCCCGGTGCCCCAGATCGCAGCGAGCTCGCGGTGCAGCCGAAGCGCCGTAGCCCCCTGCGACGGCTGTTCGATGGGTTCACTCATTTTCTTTCCGGCTCCCCTGATGCAGCCGCCCGCGCAAGCGCGGCGGAGAAGTCTTCCGGGCGGTGGACGATGACATCGAACCGCATCCCCGCGTGACCGACACCGCAGAATTCGTTGCACTGGCCTGCGTAGCGGCCTGGTTGATCGGCCTGAATGCGCAGGCGGTTCACATGCCCGGGCACAGCGTCGATTTTGCCAGCGAATCGGGGTATCCAGAAGGCATGGATGACGTCGAGGCTTGTGACGAAAATGTCGACCGGCGCGCCAGCGGGCATGTGCAGGACGTTCCGGGTCTCCACCCCGCCGTGGTCGGGATAGCGGAAGGTCCAGACCCATTGCCGACCCACGGCCTCGATCCGCGGCGACGCGTGTCCAGGTAGCGGCAGGAGCCTCTCTCCGGCAATCAACGCATAGGCGACAAGCGGCAGCAGGACGAGGGCTGGCAGAACCAGGCCACCGAGCACGATCCAGCGCCCGGGCGACACGCTCGAGCCCCAGCCTGGACGCCGGATCACCAGCGCGAATAGCACCATCACCAGCGCGAAGAGAACTGCCGCACCGACCAGCATCACCCACCACAGCGCGGCGATCGAAGCTCCGGCCGGGCCCGAGGGATCGAGTGTCGACAACGGGCCCTTGCAGCCGGGGAGTACTGCGAGCGTTCCTACTTGGACCGCCACGCACAACAGACTACGATACCGGCCTGAAGGATGCGGCGATGGAGTGGAATGATGGCAAAGCAAGACGACCTCGAGACCCAGCCTCGCAGTGAGGTCATGCTGGAACTGCTCCGACTCGACGTCGGTTCGGCGGTTGCCCTGGTCGGGCACCCGATCCACGTAATCATGGTGCATTTCCCGATCGCATTCGCGATCGCGACCCTCGGCGTCGACGTATTCTACTGGTTCTCGGGAGACGCCTTCTGGGCACGTGTCGGGATCTGGTCGACCGGCATGGCCTTTTGGAGCGGCGTGGCCGCGAGCATCGTAGGCACCGGCGAGCTGTTGCTCGTACGCGGTATTCGGCTGCTGGAAGCAAGCTGGTCCCACGCCGTAGCGGCGATGACGCTGGTTGCGATCGTAGGTGCCAACTGGGGCCTGCGTCTGATCGATCCGGCGTCGATCTTGCCGCACGGCCTCGCCCTCTCTGCCCTGGCATCGGTGATGGTGGGCTTTGCTGGCTGGCACGGGGGCAAGCTCGTGTTTGATCATGGCGTGGGCATTCTGATTTCGCCGAAGGACTGATGCAGCCAACGCCCTAGTCCGCCAGGTTCGAACAATTGTACGGCGAACTGGTTCGCATCGATGTGGGGCTTGGCCAGCACGACCCAGATGATTGCAGTGATCAATAGGATATACGCGCTGGTCAAAGCCAAATAGGAAAGCCAACCGAACCGGCCTTCGGGCAAGAACAACTGCGCGAGGACCAGTCCGGCCACCACGTGCAGCATTACCATGATCGCGACCAGCATCATCTTCACCGAGAACCACTCCGTGAAGGTGGACTGCTGGAAGATCAGCGCCGTTCCGCTTGCGATGGCGACAAATGCAGCGGGCGAGGTCAGCTCTACGTAGACCAGGCGGGCGACGCGGTGTAGCCGGTCGAGATCCAACCCCGCCTCAAGCGTGCGGCGCTGCCAAAACAGAAAGGGTAACGCGACCAATCCGCCCGACCAGAGCGCGATGGCGGCAAGGTGCACGAATTTCAGCAAGGTTGTCACAACGCTGGCTCGCTCGATCGCAGGCTGGACCATGCGATCCAAACCCCCGCACCGAGATAAGGTAGCATCGCCGGCACCCACATCAGCAGACCGGCAAGTTGCTGGTCGGTGAGCTGCGCGAGCCCCCAGGCTGTCGTGCTGGCGAGGTGCACGGGATAGAGTGGCCTCGGCGCGAACACGATCAGTGCGCCGAGCAGGCCCATCTGCCCCATCGTTGCGGCGAGGGCTACCAGCGTCGGACCGGACTGCGCCGGCGCCAAGATCGTCCGCCACAACAGCCAAGCGCTTCCAAGCAGCGAAGTCTGCATCAGCCAATAGGCAGGCACGCTGGCGAGGCCCCATGCATAGGGCCCCGGTGTATGCCATAGCCAGAGGATGACTGCATGTGCCGCGACCAGCACGAAGAGTGGCGGCGAGCCCATGCGCCGTTGCGGAAAGGCCAGTGCGAGAAGAGGTGCTACGGCGGCGACCAAAAATACGTGGTGCAATACCCGCACCGAAAACAGCGCCGATGACAACGCGCAAAGCGGCGAGACGAAGATAACGAGCATCAGTACGATCGCCCCCCAACCTGCTCGGGTGTCGGCGGATCGGCCGCGACCGACCGCAAGCGCCAGGGCAGCGAGTATCGCGATCAGCAGCGGGTCCGCATTCCAGCGCGTCCAAAGGTCGTTCGGGAGAGCGGCGGGACCGCAATAGGCTATCATGGCATCTGGCATGATACGGTGCCCCCATAAGCGGCTCGCTATGCACGCGGCTCGCTTTCAACAAGGAACGCATAATCGCGTGGAAAGAAAAAGAGGGAAAATACTGAGAGGCGATCAGGACTCTACCGCATTGCGGAATTAACCGGCCGAAGACTAAGAGCCGTTCCAACTCCTGTAAACAATCCTATTTGCGCGCGGCTCCGCAACCGAGTTGTCGATGATGGAGTTTAGCCTGGGGCCGCTTCCAGCCTACAATACTGCTGGATTTCGTCGCCCAATTGGTGACCGTATGGTGAAGACGGCAGTCTGATCGTGCTCTCGGTAGAAGGATCAGCTTATGCAGCTTCTTTGCAGTTTGCGCGGGGTCGTTTGGATCCTCGTCTATCTGCTGTTCATTCTCGCTCCCTTGTTCGCGCTGCTGGCCGGCTCGCATCCGCCGGCGCGCGGTTTCTGGCCAGAGTTCTCTGTCGCCCTCGGCTATTCCGGCCTTGCGATGATGGGCCTGCAGTTCGGTCTCACCGCGCGCTTCCGGTATGTCACCGAGCCGTGGGGCGAAGATGTCATCTATCATTTTCACCGTCAGATTTCGCTAATTGCGGTCGGCCTGGTCGTAGTGCATCCGGCCATTCTGGTCGTCGTTCAGCCGCAATTGTTGGCGCCGTCCAATATGCTTGACGCGCCGTTGAGCGCCTACTTCGCGTTTCTGTCGATTTTTTCGGTGATTGCACTCGTGGTGACCGCCCTTTGGCGCCTGACGTTGAAGATCAAATATGAGACATGGCATCTCATCCATGTCGTGCTCGCGGTTGTCGCCATCACCGCGGGAGTCGTCCACATGGCAGGATCTGGCTTCTACCTGGTCGATCCCTGGAAGCGTACCTTGTGGATCGGCTTGGCAATCTTCTGGATCGGATTGCTGCTCTACGTGCGAATCGCAAAGCCGCTGTTCCTGCTTCGCCGGCCGTACATTATTTTAGAAGTGCGCAAGGAACGCGGGGATACCATGACGTTGGTGATGCGGCCGGATCGTCACCCCGGCTTCCGGTTCAGCCCTGGCCAGTTCGGCTGGCTGACGCTGTGGGGCAGTCCTTTCAAGCTTACCGCGCACCCGTTTTCATTCTCATCCAGCGCGGCGGTCGCGGATGGACGTGTCGAGATGACGATCAGGAGCCTTGGCGATTTTACCAGCAATATTGACCAGGTCCCGACCGGAAAACGTGTCTATCTTGATGGACCGTACGGCGCGTTCACGATAGGCAACCCGGCGGACATGCATGTGTTGATCGCTGGCGGCATCGGCGTGACGCCAATGATGAGCATGATCCGCACGCTTGCCGACCGAGGCGACAAGCGGCCTGTCGTCCTGCTTTACGGCGTCCAGGACTGGGATTCGATCACTTTTCGTGAAGAGCTCGAAGCGCTGAAGGCCCGGCTCAACCTGACAATTGTGTATGTGGTCGCAAAGCCGCCGGCTGATTGGACGGGTGAGCGAGGCTTTATCAATGCCGACATGTTCAGGCGTCACCTGCCTCCACCATACGCGGACCATGAGTATTTCATCTGCGGGCCGAACGTGATGATGGACGCGATCGAAAAGGCTCTCGGCGAGATGAACGTGCCGATGTCGAAGTACCATTCCGAGCGCTACAGCTTTGTCTAGGGAGGCGCACGATGCGCCGTTTGTTTGCTGACCGACTGGTCTTGGCGACGGGAGCGATTGTGATCGTGATGTCGATCCTATTCGCGCTTGCGCGGGTGGCTGGATAAGCGACCTCTGACGGTTGCTCGATGCCTGCGGCGACTGTAAGCACTGACTTTCGATCCGTTGCCGTGATTCCACTCTTCTGAGAGGTGTGTCATGCGTGCACATATCGTCGAACTGCTCGGCATCCTGATCGCCCTCGGCCTGCTCATCTTCCTCGCCTTTCGGGGATTCACCCTGCTGCTGGCAGCGCCGCTGGCAGCGATCGTAGCCGCCGCGTTCTCCGGGGAGCCTCTGCTCGCCAAATGGACCATAACCTTCATGCAGGCCACGGGGCGCTTCATCGCCAATTTCTTTCCGCTGTTCTTGCTCGGAGGCGTATTTGGCAAACTAATGGATGACAGCGGCTCGGCGCTTTCCATCGCCCGCGGTATAACCGAGCGGCTGGGAACGGCGCGCGCAATCATGGCGGTGGTCCTGGCGTGCGCAGCGCTTACGTATGGCGGTGTCAGCCTGTTCGTCGTTGCCTTCGCCGTATTCCCGGTGGCGGACGCGTTGTTCCGGCAGGCGGAGGTTCCGCATCGACTGATCCCTGCCGCCATCGCGCTTGGCGCCTTTACCTTCACGATGACGGCTTTACCGGGCACTCCCGCCATCCAGAACGCGATCCCCATGGCCTATTTCGGCACCACGCTGTTTGCGGCGCCGATTCTTAGCCTCTTAGCCTCGGGAATCATCCTAAGTTTCGGGCTTTGGCGGCTTCGCGTGATCGAATCCCGCGCCCGTAATGCCGGCGAAGGCTATAGCTCTGAAACGGTGAAAATTGCCGATGAGCAGTTCCTGCGCGCGCGCGCCACCAATGCCGATAACTTCGACCCAGTCGAACTGCCGCACGGCCATCGAAGCGACGAGTTGCCACCCTTCGCGCTGGCGGTGGCACCAATCCTGATCGTGCTTGCGGTTAACCTCATCATGAGTCTTTTCGTGCTGCCTCGGGCAGACACCGGGTTTCTCACCGAGCCGCGGTTCGGCGAAACCACGCTCGCCGCCGTGAGCGGCGTCTGGTCCGTGGTGGCGGCGCTGGCGGTTGCATCGTTGGTCCTTGTGCTGATCCATCGCAAGCGCTTGCCTCAGCTACGCAAGACTCTCGACGCCGGCGCCAATTCCTCCGTGCTGCCCGGGCTCAACACGGCCAGTCTGGTGGGGTTCGGTGCCGTGGTAGCCGCACTGCCTGCATTTGCCGTTGTCCGCGATGGATTTCTGGCGGTTCCCGGCGGGCCACTGGTGTCGATTGCCGTCGCCGCCAACGTGATGGGCGGTATCACAGGGTCTGCCTCCGGCGGATTGATCATCGCGCTGAACGCGCTGGGCGAAACCTACGCGCATCTGGCCGCGGCCGCCGGCATTGATCCAGCGCTGATGCACCGCGTGGCCGCAATCAGCTGCGGCGCACTCGCCATGTTACCGCACAATGGCGCGGTCGTTACCTTGCTGGCGATCTGCGGCGCCACCCAGCGCGGGAGTTACCGCGAGATCATGATGGTGGGACTCATAGGGCCGTTGATCGCACTGACTGCAGTTATCGCGCTGGGGAAGCTATTCGGGGCATTTTAAATCACTGCGTTCATCCACTTCGTCGTGCAGTCCAGCCACCGTCCGCGGGTAGCGCCACACTACCGCGCTGCGGCGTGTCGCCAAGCGCAAAACCTAAGGGGCTGACCCAGACTAACATCTGATGGACAACACAGGCCGAGAAACTATGGTGCGATCGGTCGGCGGGTCTGTAAAAGTCTCAGGATTGCAAGGCTGGCGGCGGCCGCGGCGAGGTGCTTGAGCGTATGCCCGCTCACAATTGAGCCGAGCGAATAGATTTTTTCGTCAAGGAATTCCAGCAATTTGGCGAGCGCATACAGCACCGCGGCAATCACCCAATAGCGTGTGCCGATATATTTCGGCGGAAACAGCCGCAGGATCAGGACCAAGGCGAGAAAAGGAAAGAACTGCGCCCAAGCATAAAGCCGCAAATCGTCGGTCCAACGCCATAGCAAAAGGCTGAAAATGCCGATGGCCAGCAGCGGCCGCAACAGCATCGCGCCCGCTTTCGCATCGACGCGCTCCTCAACGACGGCGGAAAGGATGGCGGCGAAACAGATGGTCATGGGCAACCGATCCCAAAACAGGGTGTTGTCGTTCGGATCCAGATGATAGTAGGACGAGCCAAAGCCGGTCAGAAATATTCCGACAAAAAGCACGGTAGTCGTCGCGTCGCGATGAAATCGCAGCAAACCGACTGCGCCTACAGCGACGAATGGCAGATTTGAAACAACATTCCAGAAGTTCGGGATACCGAACAATTCGCGCTGATCGGCGAACTGATGGTAGGCCTGATCCTGCAATAGCGGCGGAAGCGGCAGCAATGCCACGAGCGAGGCAATCATCAATCCGTACAGAACCGGGATGGGACGGGTTCGGACGATGCTTCCAATGGTCATTTAATAATTTGCCTTCCAAGATCGCGCCTTCGAAACGAACGGACCGTACGAGATCTTCGAGGATCTCGCCATACCGATCGATGCCAAGGACTCAAAGTTATCCCGGATGGACATGAATGAGCCCAGATCTACCCGAACGCTCTTAACAAGAGAAGTCTGTTCGGTATACCTTTCCGGCCATTCCGTCCGCCGTGACATGGCACACGCCTTGGCGCCCTTGCGAGCGGCGACGCCGGCCTGCATTCGCTGGTTCAAATAACCGGAGAAGCAATGAGCTCGTTCCGCAGATTCCTCTCCCGACCTTTCGGCTGGCTGATCGCGGTCGCCGGCTTTTTGTGCCTGGCCGTGCCTCTCGCCTGGGCCACCCTAGCCCTCTACTATTCGAATTTGCCGTGGTCCGGCGTGCGCATTGCGTTGGCAGCCGCCTTCGCGGCGTTCGCAATCTGGGCGCTCTGGTTCTCCCACCAACGTCGCATGTCCGTGTTGGCCGTCGTGCTGTTTTTCGGAGTCGTGGCCTGGTGGATCTCCATCCCTCCCTCGCACGATCGCAACTGGCGACCGGAAGTCGCCGTCATGCCGCGCGCCACGATCGATGGCGATCACGTGCACCTGACCGGCGTCCGTAACTTCCAATACCGCTCCCGGAATGACTTCACGGTGGGCTACCAGGAGCGCGACGTGCTGCTGTCGCACCTGGTCGCGCTCGATTTCTACGTGTCCTACTTTATGCCGGGTCCGGTCGGACACACGTTCGTCAGCTTCATCTTCGACAACAGCCCGCCCCTCAGCATCTCGATCGAGACGCGGCCGGAGATCGGCGAAAGCTTTGCGCCGGTAGCCTCGATGTTCAAGCAATTCGAGTTGATTTATGTGGTGGGGGACGAACGCGATCTCGTCGGCGTCCGCGCCAATTATCGCCACGAGGCGGTGTACCTTTATCGTCTCAACACCTCACCCGACGATGCGCGCCGGCTGCTTGAGATTTACCTGGCGCGGATCAACGAACTCGCCGATCGGCCGGAGTTCTATCACCTGTTGACCAACAGCTGCACCAGCAACATCGTGCGATACGCCAACGCCGCCGGCCGGGTCGGCCGCTTGGACGTCCGGCATCTGCTCAACGGTCTGGTCGATGGCTACCTCTATTATTCGGGCCGGATCGATACCACGCTGCCATTTGAAGAACTGCGGCAACGCTCGCAGATCAACGAGGCCGCGCAGGCCGCCGACGGCGCGCCAGACTTCTCGCAGCGCATTCGGGCATCGCTGCCGACGATGCCTCACTGATGCTTTCGACCGCTGTTCTCGTCGACGGCCTTAGTGCTGGGCTATCCAGGCTCCTTTCCGCCGGAGAGATCGGCCTCATGTCCGCATTGGGTGTGCGCCGTGACAAAGGCGGCGCTTTCCAGTGGGTGCAAGTCCCACCCGGCAAACGCTCCAGCCGGAAGCAACCGGAGCAGTCATCAGATTTCTATGCTGCGTACGATTCAATCGAATGCCCTCAGCAAAAATGCCTTATACATCTCATGCGCGATCTGAACGATGAAATTCTGAAAAATCCCTTCGATCAAGAAGCGAAATTGATTGCCTTACGGTTTGCTGCATTGCTGAAGCC
>JBATYU010000372.1:0-2418 GCA_049674245.1 Bradyrhizobium sp.
TCACTGCGGCCAATCATCGAGACGTCCTCGCCGGGAGGGGCTGCCGGCCGGATCGCGGCGCTCGCTAAGAGCAAGCAGAGGAAGAGACATAGGGCCCAATTGGCCATGGGCATAACGTAAGACAGGAAAGCCGGCATGGAGGATCTGGAGCGGATGCTGGTGTTTAGATTTGAGCCGTGCGGCCCAAGACGATCACCCGCCCCAGAGTCCGCCCATGCGCCGCGTCGCCTCCCTAGAATGGACCACACCGGGCGACTACTGGATGTTGGAATGCATGACATACGGTTCTCGGGTGTGCACATAGCGGTCATTTGGAGTTTTCTCTTAGCCCCTGCTGTTGGTTACGCCTCGTAACGGCCGCTTGATATGACGAGGCCTGTCCTCGCTCTCCTATTTTGGTGAGGATGCGCCACCGCACCACTGTGTGCGGCATGGCATGACATACTGTGGCTCGTAGCCTGTGCCATTGGCGCCCAGCCTGCAGGTTTGGCAGGGGGTCGCCGTCTCAGGACCATTGGGCTGTTGGGGGTCCGGTGCCGAGTAGTTGGTATATCCACTGTTTCCGCTATTCGAGTTATTCGCGCTATTCGCGCTATTCCCGCGCACCTGATCGTGACCGCCCCCCTGATCGCCCGCCCATGCGCTCGCGTACCCCATCTGGTCGACGTGACCGGTCGTGACCGGCAGCAAGAAGAGCGCCGTTGCCAGGAGTACCGTCATTCCTGTCACGCGGGCGTATTTGTGGGAGATAACTTGCATGTGGACCTCTCTACATCGATGGTCTGTTCATCCGCGGCGATGAGTCCGTCGCAGGGGAGACCTGGGGAGAGGCGCCGGCTTTGTCCTATCGGTTGCCCGTGGAAGTTATCGAAAACAGGGCAGTAAGCGCCGTTTTTGTACAGCTCTCCGCAAGGGGCTCTGAGGTGCCACTGGCGCGGGACGCGACGGGGGCTCGGCCCACGACGCCGCGGCTTGTAAACCGAGCTGGTAAGCGACTGGCGACGGCTAGCTCGGCGATGTCGTGGGCGCACGCCTGAATTGCGCTGCACGCAGCGGGTAGAGCATTTTAATTTTCAACCCTCGACTACACATTCATGTCAGACGCAATAAGGCATCATAGGAGGTCTTATGGTCGATAGGGGGTCGGTGGCGCTGGGCTCGATCCCGGACGACGCGCCGGCCACAACACGCGATGTACTTGAAGAGCGATGGGGCCCGGAACCACGTGTGCAGTTGGAGCCGCGCAATGCGGCCACGCGCAGCGAGGCAAGGTGGCGTGGCCTGGCCGCGGAGGTTGTGCAAATCACTGCAATCACATCGTTCAAGTGCGGATTTTCCGCATCGGATCACCTGCTTATTGCGGTGGACCGGGGCACCATGGTCCATGCCGAATCCCGCATCGAAGGCGGGGTCGTCTCGACCCGGCGGGAACTAGGCCGGACCCTCTCCTTCGTACCCAAGGGCTATGTGCTTCGCGGGACGTTCGTGCCGCGCAACCTACCTCGGTGCGGCAACCTATACATCGATCCCGCCATGTCCTTGGCCGACCCAGAACTCCAATTTAACGATATCGAGTTTGAGCCGCGGCTATTCTTCGATGAACCGGCACTGTGGACAACGGCGAGCAAGATGCTGCGCCTGGTTGAGGAAGGCGATAATAATCGGCTCTATGCCGAGGCGCTTTCGGCAACTCTTGCAATCGAACTGGTTCGCTCCAGACACCGGGGCGGCTTGCGACCGCCTATGGCGCGCGGCGGGCTCGCCGGATGGCAGCAGCGTATCGCCATTGACTTTATCAACGACAATCTCGATCGGAATATTTCACTGAAGGAGTTAGCGAGCCTGGTCCGGCTCAGCCCGGCCCATTTCGGCGAGGCGTTTGCCCATTCCATGGGGATACCGCCGCATCAATACCAGCTGGGCAAGCGTATCGAACTCGCCAAGCTCATGCTCGCTGACACCGAGCGGTCGATCACCGAAGTGGCCCTGGCCACGGGCTACAGCGCCTCGAGCAATTTCGCGACCGTGTTTCGCCGGGTCACTGGTCTTACTCCCAGAGAATTTCGCCGCGCTCAGCATTGATTACGCCTCACACAACGGGTGAGGCCTCTTATGTTGCGCCTCCTCGTAGCCGCTGACTTCATGCCGAGGGAAGCCGCAGTGGGGGTACGAGACTTTCCTCCCGCCGCGAGGCATGCAAATTCCTCTCCCGCTCCGAATGCGTCGGACAGGTATGTGTTGACGACGGGTGAGAGCGAAAACATATATCTGTTGCACTCAATGTTGAGAGGAACTCAGGAATGAGGCGCGGGACCCTCGCCGACCTGACCGCATTCATCGCCGTCGCCGACCACCTCAGCTTCCGGGCGGCGGCCGCGCGCCTTGGCGTCACGCCCTCGGCGCTGAGCCATACTATGC
>JBATYU010000373.1:0-8085 GCA_049674245.1 Bradyrhizobium sp.
CGTCATCGCCGGTCGACCGCAATAACATCGTGGCCGCCAGCGCGCCGATCCCGCGGAGCATCAAGCCGGCCCCACGCAATGCCGCCGCCGCCACCGAGATCAACACCGTCGCCGCCAAGAGCTCGCAAGGCGCCGGCATCGCGACGTCGGCCCGATTGTCGGCCGCCAAGGGCAGCAATATCTGGATGCGCATCATAATGCTGGCGCCGAGCGCGAGCACGATGTCGGTGACCGTGCTGGGCGATGTCGACTTGACCCAGATGCGCGGCTTCTTCGCCAAGCCGCAGTCCGTGATCGCGATGAGCTTTTCGGACGATCCGATGATGGGAATGAGCTGCGACCGCTTCGCAGGCTCTGCCATCACGACGCTTGAGACCACCTCGTTCGTGCTGCGCACCGCCTCGCTGCGCTGATCGCGTCACAATCCCTTGGCGCTTCCACGAATTCAACGTCGTCCTCGCGGAACGCGAGCCAGGAACTCTCCTCATGGTGAGGAGCGCGCAAAGCGCGCGTCTCGAACCATGAACGCCCGTGAGCTCATCCTTCGTGACGGCGCAAGGGCGCCTCCTCAGGATGAGGACTGCCTCACAGCATCCCCAGCGCCAGCATATAGGTTTCCAGGATGGTTTCCTGTTCCTGACGCTCGTTGGGATCCTGCTTGCGCAGCCGCACGATGGCGCGCAGCGCCTTGACGTCGAAGCCGTTGCCCTTGCTCTCGGCATAGACGTCGCGGATGTCGTCGGAGATCGTCTTCTTTTCTTCTTCCAGCCGCTCGATGCGCTCGATGATGGCCTTGAGCTGGTCCTTTGCAAAGCGTGTCGCGGGCGCTTCCTTGACGGCGGCGGAGGTGGCCATCTTGTACTCCTGATTGGAACGGACGATTGAGGCGAAGAAGCGCCGCGCGTCGCCGCGCAGCGCTCTTCAAAACGACCCTCAAGTTTGTCGCAGCTTGCGTCAAGGCGACATCGCGCTCATCCACAGCGCGCCCACAGGAGAAAGCGGAATCCTCGTTCCCTCTGTCGTCATTGCGAGAAGCCAATGGGTCGCAATGACGGAACAGGAATCAGTGGCCGTTCTGGGCCTTCTTCATCGCGGCGAGTTGCTCGACGCTTGCGGTGCCCTGATGGGCCGCCTTCCAGGTCTCATAGGACATGCCGTAGACGGCCTCGCGGCTCTCGTCCTTGCTTAAGCTCACTCCCTTGGCGTCCGCCGCATCCTTGAGCCAGTTGGACAGGCAGTTGCGGCAGAAGCCTGCCAGATTCATCAGGTCGATGTTCTGCACGTCGGTCCGCTCGCGCAGATGCTCGACCAGGCGGCGGAAGACCGCCGCTTCAAGCTCCGTTTTGGTCGTGTCGTCGATCGCCATGATGATGATCCCGTGCGTTTTCGGCAGGATAGGGCTAATAGGTGGGCGTTCTCTCATTTGCCGATAATGACATAGTGGAAAGTCCCTGTTCTGCAAGCATTTCCTCGGCGCTTCGCGTCTTGGGGAACAGCTCGATGCCCATGATCGCCGAAAGCCGGGCGTAGGGCGTCACCGTATAGCGGTGTCGCTTCGGGGTTGGATGCACCAGGAACCGCTCGAACACGTTGCGGAAAGCAGCGCGCCATTGAGCTATGGCGGCCGGGTCTCCGTCCGCTTGGCTCAACCCGGCGTGCATTGCCTTGATGGCGGCCGCGAACTTATCGATCGCGGCCGGATGCAGCGCGATCACGTTGCCCTCGGATTCGATCAGCCGCAGCTTCTCCGCCAAGGTGGCGCGCTCGGCCTCCAGCTTGTTGAGCCGCTCCACCATCGTCTTAACCGGCTCGTCGCTCTCGCCGATGGCGGTGACGTAGCGGTCGATCTGAACCGTGGTCCGGGTAAGCGCCTTCTCCGTCACTTGGCGATCGGAGGACAGCTCCTTCTGTCGCTCGGCCCACCGCGCGTGGAAGTCTCGGGTGTACTCGATCAAAGCCTCGGGCTTGGTCAGGTTCTGTTTCATGCCATCAAGGATCACGGCCTGCAGGCCGGTCAGGTAATAGCTCTTTCGGTGAGTGCAGGTCCCCTTCTGCATGGCCGCTGCACATGCGACCCGCGCGCCGCCTTCGGGAGTGGTTTGGTAGGTTCTCATGTAGCCGCCACAGGCGGCACAGCACAGCATCCCAGATAGCAAATGTTCTTTGTGCATGCCGCTGCGCCGGGCACCCTTGCGGTGACCGAACTTCGTCGCCCGATCATCGCACAGGATATGCACACGATCCCACAATGGCTGCGGAACGATGCGCAGGTGCGGGACATCCGTGACGATCAAGTCATCGGGCCTGCCTCGCTGCTGGGTCCTCTTGCGAGTTTCCGGATGCAGTGTGGTGCGGTTTGCATTCCAAACCAGCTTGCCGATGTAGAGCTGGTTGCCGAGCATGCCACGGCGGCCCAACATTCCGCCGACGAGCGTCTGATGATTCCAGTGTTTGCCGCTCGGCGAAGGGATGCCTTCTCGATTTAGGTCGGCGGCGATCTTCCGCGTGCTTTTGCCGCTGACGAACTCCGTGAAAATTCGTATCACGATCTTCGCCTGCTCCGGTTCGATCTCGCGCTCGCCCGGCTTGCCGGGGATCAGACGATAACCATACGTCACGGCTCCCGCGAACTTGCCTTCCCGAGCGCGACCACTGTGATGACGGCGCACCTTGTCGCCGAGGTCCTTGCGGAATAGAGCAGCCACGATACCGCGCAGGCCGACGCTAAGGTTGGTCGCCTTGCCCTCGTTCGTGACGAGTTCGATGTCGCTGAAGACGAGCCGCTTAAAAATCCCGGCCATATCCTCTTCGTCGCGGGAGAGGCGATCTTGGCCTTCGACAATGATCGCGTCGAAACTTCGTCCCTTCGCCGCCTGCATCATCGCGAGCAACCCGTCGCGTTCAAACATGCTGGCACCGGACTTCGCCCGATCCGAGTAGACCTTGACGATCTTATAGCCTTCGCGGCGCGCGATCTGCTCGCACAGCCCGATCTGATCATCAATCGAGCTGTCCTTTTGGATGTCGCTTGAGAACCTTGCGTATGCCACTGCTGTTTTCTGTTTGGTCATTTTTCAGCCCTTGGTCGCTGTGTAGGCGATCCCATTCCATGTCCGCTGCGAGCCGCCCCAGCGCCCGCGCCAGTTCGAGCCATTGCTCGCGGTGGCAGGGATGGTCCGGATTACGCGGATCATCAGGATCAAGAGGACGAATGGTTCCTTTGCCGAATCGAGTACTGTTACGCACTACGCTACCACCCTGACACTAACTAAAACCCTACGAAAAGCCATCTGCCCTTGGCGTCATCTGTTGCACCTGCCCGGTGTCGCCGGTGTCGCTGTTCATTTTCGGCACCCATGTCTGAGATGTGCCGAACAGTCCGTCATTGGCCGGAACCAGCAAGCCCGCGTTGATCGCGTCCTCGGCACACTTCGGTGCGACCCGCCTGACGGCCGGGGAAGGGGCCAGCCCGCTAACGCTCGCCCTGCAAGCGCAGCAACACGCCGAGCATCTGCAGCGGCAGCATGCGACACGCGCGCAGGCCGGGCTTCCCGAACCGCCGCTCGATCCGGCGACGCGGCAGGGGATTGACGCGCACATCGATGCCATGGCCGGTCTGAGCGATCACAAAAAGAGGTTCTTGAAATCGCATCCGTCGTTGTTGCAGCAGCCCTATCTTCAGCTCATGTCGCACGCGTACCAACTCGCGCTGCATGCTGGCATTCCCGATGACACCCCGGCGATGGATGCGGCGGTTCTGAGCGGCATCACGCGCGATCTCGAACATCATCGCCAGCTCTCGCAGCTCACGTCGGCGGCTGCGCGGCCGACGCCAGCGAACCACCAGGCGCACGACGACGCGGCCGAGGCCGTCGGCGAGCTGCAGCGCGAGGCCGAGGCGCATCTCGCTGCGTATCAACCGGCACCGACCGCGCCCAAGCCGCAACGAAGGAGCATGCCCATGCAAGCACCAGTGAGCCGCGATACTCCATCGGTCTCCGGTCGTCGGCCGCAGGACAACCACCTCACTGCCGAGGAGGTCCAGATCGCCCACGTTTCGTTCCCCCATCTTCCAAAAGATCAGGCCGCGTATCAGTACCTTTTGAACAAGAGGAAAATGCACGAGATGAAGGCGCGCGGTGAAATTCAGGGTGACCGCTGATGCCGCGCGCCGTGCGGATGGTCCCGATTGTCTGTTCTGATCGCGAGGTGCAAGCCTTCATCGCGGAGGAGATGCTGGCGCTCGGCCCGTACAGCAATGCGGAGTGCACCAAGACCGCGCGCCAGCTATTCCAGGCGGCACGAGATCGTTTCGGCGATTATCGCTGTCTCGATCTAGAATTGCCCCTGCACTGATGGCGATCGCCGGCGAGATCGAGCGCCAGCTCGCCGCGATCGACGACATGCATAGCTCGGTTCTCGTCGGGTTGCGCGTCTGGCATCGCGCCGGTCCATGCCGCGATCCGAAGCGCATCCGCGAGGCGCTGCAGACCTACGTCGACGCCGTGATGCGCGTCGTGAACGGTGGCGAGGGTGAGTAAAGATCGCATCGCCCTGGTGCGCGGCTACATCAGCACACCGAGCAACCCCGAGGCCGACGCGGCGAAGGCGAAGTTCGCCGCGATCAACGCCTACATCACCGAGCACGGCGGCGCGTGGCTTGTCAGCGTGCCCGGTGAACCCACCATGCGCCTTCAGGTCTTGCCGGGATCGGCGCTGCCGGACCAGCTCGCGGCGCTCGGCTACCTCGTCGAGCGGACCGGCGAGACGCAACGCGTCCTCGCGCATGCGGTGGCGCAGAAGTTCGAGGTGTCGTCATCCGGCGCATTTATTCCGGCGACCGAGGGCAGCACCAAGCCGCTGGCGCTCCACATCACGAACGCCGGGGTCGCGGTCGTCGAGCAATACGATCTGCGCGTGCCCTGACTGGCCCCGAAATTTCGAGTTGGCGTCGGGGTCTTCGTCATCTTGTGGCATTCGTAGCGAGCCTTACTGGCCTGTTTTCAAATCCCGCAGCTATCCGATGCCTGCCGGGCGTGGTCATCCGGAGCCTGTCAGCCAGGTCCACCACGTATCCTAGCCCGATGAGCCGGGCGCTGTGTTTGGCGGGAATTACTGCTGGCGGGTCGAGCACCGAGCACTTGCCGACCGCAAGCAGTGAAGCGAACTCTTCGCGAGTGAGCGCTTTGGGTTTTGAGGCCATGATCCGAATATGGCCCCGTTCAAAAATTAAGAATGTTCAATTTCGCTCAGACCATGCTGAGAAGAGAGCTGGACCAGGGCACTTAACGGTAGCCCATCGCCGCGAGCGGCGGCTTGTTCCAATAAAAATTTGGGTGCTGGCCTGTTTCCGACCTCAGCGTCCTAATTTGATTTTTGAGTCCGGTGCCGAACAGACAACGATCAGTAACGGTCGTTAAATTTTTTGCTGTTATGGGCGAGGCTGAGAGACCGATCTGCCCCAACTGCGGGGCACTACTGATTTTGGCGCTACCTCCTGGCGGCAAAGGCCTGCGCACGTTCCAATGTCTTGAATGCGACCGTCCCGACCCGCTCAAGTCAGAGGCGGCGACGGGCTGGCTGCTAGGCGAATTGCGTCCGCCGAAGCCGTCCGAATAGTTGCGTTCACTTTTGAACAATTCTCAGGAACAAAACCCCCCGCGTCTTAGTAGGCCATAGGCCACCTTTAAGCCCTTGGCAGGGCGACGGGGCTAGTTCTTGTGTCTGAGTTACCTCTTATTCTCGTCGTCGAGGACGACTATCTGCTCCAAGGTGTTGTTGAGGACGCCCTGACTGACGGCGGCTTCGCAAGCGACATTCTGTCCTCGGCGGAAGAAGCGCTGACCCTGTTCAAGGGCAAGACCAAAAACTACAAGGCGCTCGTTGCCGATGTTAACTTGAAGGGCAGGCTGAGCGGTTGGGATGTCGCGAGACAGATCAGGGAAATCGACCCGGCGTTCCCTATCATTTACATGTCCGGCGCGGCTGCGGATCAATGGCCCTCGCGCGGTGTGCCCAACAGCATCCTTTTGGAAAAGCCGTTCGCGCCAGCGCAGCTAGTGACGGCCGTTTCCAATCTTCTCAATACAGGAACGCCCACAACGTAAGGCCGCCACAGTTGGCGGCCTCTTTCATTAGCTCAGTGTCCAAGCAAATTCCAAATCACCGTTCAGCAGCACGCACATGATGATACGGCGGCCGATCCGGTTCATTGAATCTTTGGCGAAGAATCGTCGACGGCGGACGATGCCTCACCAGCGGTCCCGAGGATCGCGTTGATTGCTTCGCCGAGCTTCGATAGCATCAGCGGCTTCTGCAGCGCCGGTCGTTCGATGAACGCTTCCGGTCGGCCCGCTGATCCATAACCGCTGATAAAAAGGAACGGCAGGCCCCGCCTGTCGATGATCTCGGCGACCGGCACAATGCTAGAACCGGCGATGTTGATGTCGAGAATGGCGAGATCAAAAAAAGCCGTCTCCGCCAAAACCTGCGCGTCTTGGATATTGCCCACCTCGGCAACCACACGATGCCCAAGCTCTTCGACCATCTCGGCAAGCATCATCCGGATGAGGGCTTCATCTTCAACCAAGAATATGGATGCTTGGCGCATTTCGACGAACCCATACATCGTGGGGCTGTAACGACAGCGACGGCAGAGAGGCGTCATCTTCATCGGCTCAGCCTGGCCGGGCCTGAGAGGCGTACAACTACTAAACAGGGGTTGAAGGCAGAGCGGCCCTTTCAGGCGATCATTTCGTCCTGCTTGCGCAATTCATCGATTAGACGATCAAGGTAGGGCGGCAGAGGCGAGGCTTCGAAACTAAGGTCTTGTTGCAACCGCTCACCCACTTCGTCGCAGATCGACCGGCTAGTCCTGTGGTCGATGTCGATGTTGTCCGAGATTTTGCTGTGCGGTTCCATTTCGCGGCCCTCTCGGTTAGGCCCCACGAAGCACTAAGCCACCGGGTCGTTAAATGTTTCGCGCGCCATGGAAAGATTGCGCGTGTCTCTTATGCAAAGATGTCGATGGTTCCGCTTGCAGGAACTCATTCCGATAATCGCGTGAGCCGGTCTCGTCAAGGTGAAGCGGTACGGCATCGATATGCCTGACGCGCACGAAATGCTCGGGGCGTCCGAGACATATTCACGTGACGTAAGGGCCGCCTCGGTTGGCGGTCCGCAATTATTTTGTGGAAATGTCGGGCACCGAGCAGACAAGCAAGGAATCACAGATTTTTAATTTTCCCGTAGACATTGGCGTTGGGGGCGAGCGTCATGGAGACATTCGAGAGAACATGCCTTGGATCGGCACTGACCGGATTTGTTGTTTTGATTGTCGCAACCTTGGTGTTGGTTGTCGCGGGCTGAGAGATGCAAGACCTCAGTGCAAAGCTCGAAAAGCTGCGCGGCGAAGCCGAGGACTGCGAGTTTATTGCCGGCTTGGCGACCGATCTTAGGAAACGCACACTCTTTGCCCGGCTAGCACTCGATCTTCGTAGCATGGCGCGCGACGTTGAAGCCATGATCGCGGCACGCACGACGGAAGCTAAGTAAGGCCGCCTCAGACTGGCGGCGCTCAGCGCCCGAGCAGATTCTAGATGACCGCAAGCACCGCGATCAGCGGCATGCACATGACAGCGCGGCGGCCGATGCGGATCACGCCCGAGCGCCGAGGATCAAGCTAATTGTCTGGCTGAGATTCGATATCAACAATGGTTTCGGCAGTGCTGGCCGCTCACGAAACGCTTCTGGTCGGCCCGCTGGTCCATAGCCGCTGACAAAGATAAACGGCAGACCTCGCCTGTCGATGATCTCGGCGACCCGGCTGATGCTGCGACCGGCAATGTTGATATCGAGAATGGCAAGGTCAAAAATAGCCGTCTCTGCCAAGGCGAGCCCGTCTTCGACGTTGCCCGCCTCCGCAACCACGCGATGCCCAAGCCCTTCGACCATTTCGGCGAGCATCATCCGGATCAGTGCTTCATCTTCTACCAAGAATATGGACGCTTCGGGCATTTCAGCCCCCCAACCGCGCTGCATCGGGAACTAATACGCCGTACTGGGAACCTGGTTCCCTAAAGGATG
>JBATYU010000374.1:0-5916 GCA_049674245.1 Bradyrhizobium sp.
TTCAAGACGGAATCGAGCGTGACGCGGTTGTGCTCCTCAGGGAGGTCCTCGCAGATCGCCGCCAGACTGAGCCGATGGCCGTTGAGCCTGCGGAACACCGCATGATGATCCGCACCCCAGGGCAAAAGGCCCTTGGCCTCGCTCATGACGGCTTCCATCACCGGTCCGACGCCGCGGCCGAATTGAAAGGTATAGCCGCGCACGAAACCGCGCGATGGGTCTGTCTCGTAAAACTCCTTGCTCCACAGGCAGGTCGGCGGCGCGCGGTTGCTGTCGGTCACTTCCTCGACATAGCCGTAGATCAGGGCGTAGGGGTGGAACATAAAATTCTTGCCGACCAGGCCGCTCGAATTGGCAAGCCCGTTGGGAAACCGCCCCGAGGCCGAGTTCAGCAATAGCCTGGGCGTGCCGATGCCGTTGCAGGCGATGACGACCACTTCCGCCGGCTGGAACTGCTCGATGCCATCCTTGTCGTAATAGACGACGCCGGAAGCGAAGCCATGCTCGTTGGTCAAAATCTCGCGCACCCGGCAATGCGTGCGCAGCTCGACGCCGGCGCGCAGCGCGGCCGGCCAATAGGTGATGTCCGTGGAGGCTTTGGCGCCTTGCGCGCAACCCGGCGTGCAATGGCCGAGATTGATGCAGCGCGCCCTGCCCTCATAGTCCGTGGTTGCGACCGTGGTATCCGACGGCCACCAATGCCAGCCGAGCTTGTTCATGGCTTTGCCGAGCAGCGCGCCGGAGCGGCCGAGCGGCTGCGGCGGCATCGGCGGCTCCGTCCGCGGAAAGGCGGGATCGCCTGATAGTCCCGAGACGCCCATCATCCGGTCGTTCTCGGCGAAGAATGGCGCGAGCGTATCGTAATCGATCGGCCAGTCGCAGGCGACGCCGTCGAGCGTTTTCACCTTGAAATCGGAGGGATGCAGGCGCGGGAAATGCGCGGTGTACATGATGGTCGAGCCGCCGACGCCGTTGAAATTCACCACCTTGATCGGCGAGTTGTCGTCATTGATCGGGTAGTCCTCGGGGCGGGCGCGGATATTGGGGCTCGGCGAATAATCGCCGAAGAAGCGCGCTTCCCAGTCGCGTCCCGTGCTCGGATATTCCGCCGGATTCATCCAGCCGCCCTGATCGAGGCAGAGGATATGCATTTTGGTGTCGGCAAGCGACCACGCAACCGCGGCGCCGGAAGCGCCGGCGCCAATGATCAGGACATCGACGGGTTCGTTCATTCCGGCATTCCATTCCCCGCCCTCAGCTCTTTATCGGGCGATCGGCGGCGCAACGATAGGGGCAGAAGCGGCGCCCAGTCAAAGGCGACCAGGACTTGGCCCAGCACAATGCTCCAACCCTGCCATGCATGGATGCAGGATTTGTTCATAGGCTTAAGACCGGGTAGCTTTTAGTCAATTTTGGAAGCTTCCGGGAGAAACCCCATTGGCCGCCACGCGCCAGCAGACCTCATCCAACGCAGCGCCTGTTCCGGACTACGACGCCATCATCATCGGCGCGGGCATGTCGGGGCTATACCAGCTCTACCGCTCGCGCGAGCTTTCGATGAAGGTGCGCGTGTTCGAGGCCGGCACCAACGTCGGCGGCACCTGGTACTGGAACCGCTACCCCGGCGCGCGCTTTGATTCCGAAAGCTACTCCTACGGCTATTCGTTCTCGAAGGAATTGCTCGCGGAATGGGAATGGTCCGAGCATTTCGCCGGCCAGCCGGAAACACTGCGCTATCTCAATTACGTCGCCGACAAGTTCGACCTGCGTCGCGACATCCAGTTCAGAAGCCGGGTCGTTGCGGCGACTTACGAAGAGCAAACGCGAAGCTGGCGTATCACGCTGGAGGACGGCAACAGCTTTACCGCGCGCTTCCTGATCACCGCCATCGGCCCGCTGTCGACGCCGACGCTGCCGCGCATCGAGGGTCGCGACAGTTTTGCAGGGAAATCCTTTCACACCGCGCGCTGGCCCAAGGAGCCGGTCGATTTTGCAGGCCGCCGCGTCGCCGTGATCGGCACGGGTGCCACCGGCGTGCAGACCATCCAGACCATTGCGAAAGACGTCGGACATCTCACCGTGTTCCAGCGCACGCCCAACTGGTGCGCGCCGTTGCACAACGGCAAGATCGACGTCGAGACGCAAGCAAGGATCAAGGCGGGGTATCCCGAAATATTCGCCCGCTGCCAGGAAACTTTCGCCTGCTTCATCCACACGCCGGATCCGCGCGGCGCGTTCGAGGTTTCCGATCAGGAGCGGGAGGCTTTCTACGAAAAGCTCTATGGCGAGCGCGGCTTCGGCATCTGGCAGGGCAATTTCCGCGACATACTGACCGACCGCAGGGCGAACGCGACGATCAGCGATTTTGTCGCGCGAAAGATCCGCAAGCGCGTGAAGAACCCGCAAGTCGCGGAAAGGCTGATCCCCAGGAATCATGGTTTTGGCACAAGGCGGCTGCCGCTCGAGACCTTCTATTACGAGGTCTACAACCAGGACAATGTCGAGCTGGTGGACCTTATGGAGACGCCGATCGAGCGGATCACGCCCGATGGCATCAAGACCACTGCCCGGGAATACCCGTTCGACATCATCATTTTTGCGACCGGTTTCGACGCCATCACCGGCGCCTTCGACAGAATCGATTTCCGCGGCGCTGGCGGCGCGCGGCTGAAGGACAAATGGAGAAACGGGCCACAGACCTATCTCGGCCTGATGGTCGATGGTTTTCCCAACATGATGATGCTGATGGGACCGCACACCGCGCTCGGCAACATTCCGCGCAGCATCGAATATAGCGTCGATTGGGTGACCGGCCTGCTACGTTTTGCGCAAGATTCCGGCCTGACGCGGTGCGAGGCCACCGCCGCCGGCGTCGCCACCTGGACCGATCACGTCAAGGCGCTCGGGGTGGGGCTACTCTCCAACGAGGTCGATTCGTGGATGACCGGGATCAATCGCAACGTCGAGGGCAAAGAGAGGCGCATCGTCGCGCGCTATAGCGGCAGCGCGCCGGCCTACCGCGCCCGCTGCGACGAAGTGGCGGCAAGGGGATATGCCGAACTCATGCTGGCATAGCGCTGACATCCGGATATGGTAGGAAATCGGCGCTTGACGTTTTCCAGCGAGATCGCATGCGGTCACGAAATCTGCTTTTCCCGATTTGGTCGTTGTTCGTTCTCGGTGTCGTTCTTTCAATAAGCCCCGGCCGGGCGGCGACCGCTACCGTGAAAGACGGCAATACCATCCAGCTGGGCGAGCTGACCTACCGGCTCGACGGCATCGACGCGCCGGAGCTTGACCAGACCTGCATCGACGACCAGGCCGATCCCTGGACCTGCGGCATCGAAGCCCGCGAGCAATTGAAAACACTGATCGGCGGCAGGTCCGTCCGCTGCGACGATCTGGGTCCGGACAAGGTCACCAAGAAGCGCCATAGCGGCCTGTGCACCGTCGAGGGTGAAACGACGAGCCTGAACCAAGAGCTCGTCCGCGCGGGCTTTGCGCTGGATTTCGAACCCTCCGCCAAAGGCCGTTTCTTGGCTGATGAAGCCGGCGCCCGGGATGCCCGCCTGGGCCTCTGGAAAGGCTGCTTTGTCGCTGGGGCCGAATTCCGCGTTGGCAAGAAGGACGGCACCCTGTTTGGTGGCGCGTGCCGGACCGACCGGGACCGGCAAATACGCGAGGCGCTATTCCCCGAAGATATCGCGGCGCCGTCTGGTTGCAGCATCAAGGGGAAATTCGCGGTGCGCGCCCGCGTCACCGGCAATGTCGGCATCTATCATCTGCGGGCTTGCCCGAGCTACCCGGCGATCACCCAGCCGGACCGCTGGTTCTGCTCCGAAGACGACGCAGAGGCGGCAGGATTCCGCAGGGCGTACAATTGCGAGCTGAAGGGCGGCAGCAAGTAATTCGGCTTCAGAATTCGTAATTCCGGCCGTCAATACGTTTGTGCTAAATAATCCACAATCTTGTTGACGTCCGCCTCATCGATTGGCGCCCCGTAGACCTTGATCATCTTGGTCACCTCGGCCTGCCAGAAGTCTTGCTTGAATTTCGGGCCCCGAGGCTGAGTCTGGACATAGTCCGCTGAATGACACGCTGTGCAGTTGTTCTGCACGACCTCCCGATTGGGTCCGGGCTTGAACCCCGCCGTCTCGTCTGGAAGCTTGTACGAAACAGGCTTGGCGCCGACTTCCGCCGGACCTGAACCCCAGACGCCGACTACCAGTCCAGCGAGGCCGGTCAGCGCAACGAGTGTTGATCGCCTCATGATGGGTTTCCTCAAGCCGCCTTGATGCGGACAGTTTCGACCACGTTGCGCAGATAACCCGCTCCGTTCCAGAGCGGCTCCATCGGCTGCACCTCGCCGCCGTTGCTGGTCGCGCGCACCTTCAGCTCGTGTTCACCAGCTGCCAGCCGGACCGGCATTTGCCATTCGCGGAAGGAATATTTCCCAAGATCAGTGCCGAGTTTGGCCTGCAGCCAGGTCTTTCCTCCGTCCGTGGAGACCGCAACAGCCTTGATGCCCTTGCCGCCATCGAACGCAATACCTTTAAGCGTGGTCTGTGCGCCGGCCTTCAACTTTGCGCCATCCGCGACATTGGTGATGAAGGACCTTACCTTGAAGCGGTTGATGGGAATGGTGGCTTTCGGCGCTGTTCCGGGCTCCACGCAGTTGCACTCGTTGTCGGGGATCCGGTACGCGGTCTTCATCCAAAATCCGTCGAAGACATTGTCGATCACCGTGATTTCGTTGAGGTGCTTCACCCAATAAGTGCCGTAATAGCCTGGCACAACGAGACGCAGCGGAAAGCCGTTGAGCACGGGAAGATCCGTGCCGTTCATCGAATAAGCGAGCATGACGTCGCTGTCGCGCGCATGATCGATATCGAGCGCCTTGATGAAATCGGGAGTCTTGTCGGTTACGGGCCCGTCCATGCCGTTGAACGTGACCTGGCGCGCGTCGCGCCGGACGCCTGCCTTGTCGAGAATGGTCTTGAGCGGCACCCCCTTCCAGCGCGCATTGCCCATGGCGCCGTTCCCCAACTGCCCGCCTGCAACGCGAGGATTGAAGAATCCGCGGCTGTTGCCCGAGCACTGGTTGACCGCCACAATGTCGACGGCTGGCATCTTCTTGATGTCGGCCAGCGACAGTTTCATGGGCTTGTCGACTTTGCCTTTGATCTCGACCGAGAACGCATCGGGATCGATGTTCAGCGGGACGTCCGCTAGATGGTAGCGGACGAAAAAGGCGTCGTTCGGCGTGATGACATTCGCATCGAAGACGGAGAATGGCGTTTCCAGCTGCGGCGGCCGGCTCGTCAGCCCGATCATCGGACGCTTTTGCGGATATTTGACGAGCGGCCGTTCCCCGTTCTCGAACGGCAGCGCGGCCGTGGCCGCAAAAGCGCGCAAGGAGGGGGCCATCATTCCGGCACTGAGCGCCGCGATGGCAGCCCCGGAATGCTTTATGAGTCTGCGCCGATCGATCACCGTGTTCTGCCTTTCCATCGTTGGCCGCAGACGGCTTGTGGTGGCCGCCTTAACTCCTAGCCATCGGCTCCCTTCGTCTAAGTCTCGGGAACCGGCAGCCGACCCCTGCGTCCGGGCCGAGGCCCGGCCATGCGGATCATCCTCTCGTCGTGAAATTCTCGCAAGCCTAACGTGCCGCTGCCTGTTCCTTTGATTGGGCGACAAATTTCATGAATTTCGTGAAAAGCAGTTCCCGTTCCTTGGGGGAAAGCGTCTTCTGACCGGACGAAGAGGCGTAGTTCTGCATGAATTTCTCGAACGCAAACTTCAAGTCGGGAGAAGATTGGTCGAGCTTGCTGTCCTGGTTCGCGGACACGGCTTGATTCTGGTGGGAAGCGAGCCATTCGGCCGCGGGCTGAAATCGCGTCCAGCCAGGCATTTCGG
>JBATYU010000375.1:0-3506 GCA_049674245.1 Bradyrhizobium sp.
ACGATCACGAACCCCATCAGCATCACCATCACCACGACGACGACGTGAAGAGTTTTGTCTTCCGCTCGGAAAGGCCTTTCCACGGGGTGCGCTTCGGCCAGTTCATGAACGCCATCGTCGGCAGCCACGGCCAGGATCTCCTGCGCTACAAGGGCGTGCTTCACATGGCCGGAAACAACCGCAAGGTGATCTTGCAGGGTGTCCATCAGCTGATGAGCCATGACGCCGGCGAGCCTTGGGCCGAGGGCGACAAGCGGGACAGCCGGCTGGTGTTCATCGGCCTCGGCCTGCCGCAGGCGCTGATGATGCGCAGCCTGCAGCAGTGCCTGGTCTGAATAAGCATGACCTCCTGTTCATACGCGGCTTCTTCGGGGACCGCTGACGCCAACCCGCGCGCCCTTCGCACGTATCTCGGCGCCCATGATGCGGCCGCCGTAGATCGTCTGGCGAGACTTGGTGCTCATGGCGCGCGATTACAGCGGCCTTTGCGAGCATCGGCAATGCCACTAGAATTTGAGGCCGGAACGGCATGACCACACCACGGGTTTGTTAATGTGCAATCTCTATTCAATTACGACGAATCAAGCCGCTATCGCCGCTCCATAGCGCGGTTTCGCAAGGCAACGTAGCGCGCAGTAAGGAGGCAAGCTGCGGCGTGGTTGCTGGGGGCTTGCTGATGAATGCTCACGGTTGCCGGGGATCGGTCGTAGCGTCGATGTAGTGTGTGTCGGTGGGACCGTAGACGGTCGCGGCCTCATCACGCGTCATCGCGAAATGCGGTGCATTTGCCGGCTCGGTATAGAAGCTACCCGCTCCTAGCGCCTTGACCTTCGCATCTTCCGCAGGAAAGCCGTAGCCAAAGAACCACATTCCCGAGACGACGACGGCGGCGCGATCGTCCCGATGGGTATGGGCGGCGATCCTTGTATGCGCCGGCACATAGAGCGCGATGGTGTAGGGTCCGGTAGCTGTCGGATCGCCCGAGAGAACCGTCGTCTCGATGCCGGCGACGCCCGAGGTGCCGGCGCCTGGGCCGCTCGTGGCCATGGCGGCGATGTCGGACGGTGCCAGTCTGATCTGTTTCTCCTGCGGCTCAGCCCGCGCGACACCGGTGATGGCAACGACAAGGACTATGCCCGCAGCCGCGCTTTGCATCCACGTCTTGAGCGCGTTCATTGGAGGAAATCCTTGAGCAGCTTGACCGTGTCGGCTGGGTTTTCTTCCATCAGCCAATGTCCGGCGTGCGGGATCACGGCCTCCCTCACATCGGTCGCAGCGGCGCGCATGACAGTGGCCATCATCGGACCGAAGGATTTTTCGCCGCCGACGGCGAGGACGGGCATGGTCAGGCGGCCCTTGCTCAGGAACGCCTCGTTATCAATGGCGTCCTGGTCGAAGGCCTTGAACTGCTCGAAGCCGGAATGCATGGCGCCTGGCCGGGCATAGAGCTCGGCGTAGTGCTCGCGCGATGCCTCGTCGAATTTCTTCGGGTCGGCCGAGAACTCGTTCCAGAAGCGATCGAGGTAGATTCGCTCGCGGCCCATGACCAGCCGCTCCATGTCCGGGCCGCCGAAGCGGAAGTGCCATAGCAAGGGGTTTTTCAGGATTTCTTCCCACGGACCAACACCGGGCAGAGGTGCATCCATCAGCGCGAACTTGGATACGCGATCTGGATGTTCGGCCGCGAAGGCGTAGCCGACCATGTTGCCGATATCGTGGGTAACGAGTTCGACCTTGTCGATTTTGAGCGCATCGAGAACGCCTGCGATATCTTCGCCTTGCGTCTTCTTGTCGTACCCGCCTGCCGGATGCGAGGACAAACCCATGCCGCGCAGGTCCGGCGCGACCACCGTGTGGTCCTGCACGAGGGCGGCGGCGAGCGGCGCCCACATGTCGCCGGTCTCGCCATAGCCGTGAAGCAGAACGACCGCCGGCCCCTTTCCGCCCACGCGGACAGAGAGCTGGGTACCGTTGGTCTGGATTTCTTGAGTGTGGAATGCCGCTGGAAACGGCTGCACTTGTGCTGCGGCCGGAAGCGTAAACGCCAGGGACGAGAGCAACGCTATCACAAGCCTGAGCATGCCTTATCTCCCCAAATCGGGGCCGATCGTTTGATCGGCGCTCTCGACTCCCGCTGGACGAAACGCAGGTAACATGCGTCTATCGTTCGGATTAGCCCTCCTTTGGCGGACCTGGTTTCCGGAATTCCCGAACGATGATAAAGCTTGATGGTATCGCTACTTTCGTCGCCATCGCGGAGGCTGGATCGATCAGTGAGGCCGCACGGCGGCTGCGATTGTCCAAGTCGGTCGTCAGCGATCGACTAACCGATCTTGAACGAACCCTCGGCGCCAATCTTGTGCATCGCAGCACGCGCAAATTGACCCTGACCGAGGACGGCGTCGCCTTCCTTGAGCGCGCCTCTCGCATCGCCTACGAAGTAAAAGAAGCCGCCGCCGACATGTCGGAGCGGCGCGGATCTTTGATCGGTCCATTGCGCATTTCGGCACCGGTCACCTTTGGCCGCATGCATTTGGGGCCGGCTATTTACCCGTTCATCGCCAAACATCCCGGCATCGAGCTGACGCTGGATCTTGACGATCGCCGCGTTGACGCCGGCGCGGGCGGCTACGATGCCGTGGTTCGGCATGGTCCAATCGTGGACTCACGCTTGGTGGCGTGGCGTTTGGCTCGGAGCCGCCGAGTACTCGTTGCGTCGCAAGAATATCTCACGCGGCGCGGCGCCCCCGCCTCAATGGCTGATCTCGATCATCACGTCGGAATCTTCTACGCCAATCGCGGCGCGGGCGACTGGCGCTTCCCAGATTCGAATGGTGCAACGATCGTGCGCGGCCGGGCAGCGCTCGTCGTTAACAACGGGGACATGATGCGAGACGCAACCCTCGCTGGGATCGGCATCGCGCTCCTGCCAACGTTTATCGTGGGTGACGACTTGAAGAATGGCCGCCTGCGGCTTGTCGACGTTGGCATGCGGCCAGAAGAAGAATTTATCTATGTGGCCCATCCGGATGGCCGGCGACCTTCTGTTAAATTAAGGGCATTCGCCGATTGCTTGCGCGGAGCCTTTGGCGACCCCGCTTATTGGGAGCGATGACGCTCGACAGAGGGTGGATCCAGAAGCGGCGTGTACAATTTCCTCGGCAAGATGGAATTCGCGCAACTACGCTGGAAGTGATCGTTTGAGATATGCCGTGCGCGCGTTCCCCAAGCCTGATTTCGACCTGATGGGCTCTCTCTTATTCACGCGATGCTGTTTGCGTATGAACGACCGTTTGCGCCCATAACCGATCGTTCGCTTAATTCGCCACCGCGGCGCCTGTTCGGCGTGCTACGTCGACGTCCCGTAAGCATCCGGTGAGGCTTTCAATTACCCACAAATCCGAGCCCTTTGAAGGGCAACGACAACGACGAAATGTTGAGTCGGAAGAATCGCTTGTGATTCATTGCTGAGCACCTGATTCGCGATTGAGGGGTGCTCCATGGGT
>JBATYU010000376.1:0-4147 GCA_049674245.1 Bradyrhizobium sp.
GGGAACCACCTGATGTTCGCGCCGCTTGCGCAGCGCGCCATCGGGAAGCATGGAGTAGTCGCCGCGGCCGCCATAGCCGATGCTGCTCGTGGTCGGCGCCATCAACAGCAGGATATCCATGCGGTCGGGATCGAAGGTCTCTGCCAGCCGCGCCAGGTTGGATCGCACGCCGTCGATCCACATCGTGTCGGAATTGATATGGAAGAACGGCGCCGGCCCAAGCAGCGGCAACGCCTTGACCACGCCGCCGCCGGTGCCAAGCGCCTGGTCGCGCTCGTCCGAGATGACCACGCGCGGTCGGCTGCGGCCCTTGGTATGCTCGATAATCTGGTCGGGCAGGTAATGCACGTTGACCACTGCCTCGGTGACACCGGCGCTGCCGAGCTTGTCGAGCACGTGGTCGAGCAATGGCTGGCCGGCAACCCGAACCAGCGGCTTCGGCAGGTTTTCGGTGAGGGGGCGCATGCGCAGGCCGAGACCGGCTGCAAGGACCATGGCTTTGGTGGGATGGACGGGCATTCTTCCGGAGATTCTCGAATTTGCTCCGCCAACCATATCATGGCGATTCCGCCGATACAGGGCCCTAGAGGCGATAATCATAGGGCATGACGGTTGTACGACGCACGTGCCGACAAAGGCTCAAGCATCCGCCGCCGCGCGCCGCATCGCTTTCTTTTTCTTGTCGCCCGTCTTGAGGAAATTGACGCCGATCTGATCGCCGTTGACCCAGGCAAGTTCACAGCGGCGGTAGGCGAGCCCGGTCGACGACAGCAACAGAAAAAATTCCTTCAGATGCAGCCCTTCGACGGAGCCCTCGATGGTGAGCTTGGCGCCGGTCTCGGAGACGTCTTCCATGGTGCAGTCGCGACGCCAGGTGCCGTCGATGCCCATCATATGCGCTGAAATCCCGCGCTCGAATGTGATGCGTTCGCCCTTGCGCCGTTCTGCCACCATCGTTGCGTTCTCGCTTCAAGAATAGCCCGCCCGCGCCGCTGGGCCGGACGCAGACTAAAGCGCGCTAGGCTAACAACCGGTAAATTTAAGCAACCGGCGGGGGGACATTGGCGGCATACCATTGCCGAACCGGCGAGAGTGCGGGGTGGGCCAATGACCGACTGAGATAAGTCCAGATCCGGGGCTGGTGGCGCAGATAGTGCGGCTTGCCGTCGCGCCGGTTGAGCCGCGCGAAGGTGCCGAGCAGCCGCGTGTTCCGTTGTGCCGACATGATGGCGTAGTGCTCGGCGAAGACGGCGGGATCGAAATTTGGGTCGGATGTGAGCCGCGCCTTGATGTAGCGCGTGAGTAGCGCGAGTTCGAGCGCCTCGGGCACGTCGATCCGCGCATCCTGCAGCAGCGACACCAGGTCGTATGCGGCGGGACCGAGCACGGCGTCCTGGAAGTCGATGACGCCGACTTGTGCGATACCGGTGCGCTCGCCAAGCCAGATCAGATTGGGGGAATGGAAATCCCGCAACACCCAGGTTTTCGCGGCTGCGACCGGCTTCTCCAGCAGATTGCGCCACATCGCGGCGAATTCGGCGCGCATTTCGCCGCTCGTCTCGACCCCGCGATCCGGCAGGTACCATTCGAGCATCAACCCGATCTCGACCAGCAGCGCCTCGATGTCGAATGTCGGAATCGGATAATTGAGCTGCGGCGCCAGCGGCAGCGTCTCGGGGAGACCTTCGTGATGCAGCGCGGCCAGCAAATCGGTCGCGACTTCATAACGCTCGGGGATCGGCTGCGGCGGATCGCCTTCGACAAAGCCTGCGCTGCCGAAATCCTCCGTGATCAGGAATCCGGAATCAAGATCAGCATAACCGATCGTCGGCGCCGAGAAGCCGCGCTCGCGCAGGCCATCGGCGATCGCGACAAACGGCTTGACGTCCTCGGCGAGGTGCACGGCGGCGCTGTAGGATTTTCCGTCATACAACGCGGGCCCGTCGGGCTGGTGCGGAAAATTCATCAGGATGACGACGCCGTCGTCGCGGATCAGCCGCGCATAGGAGCGTATCGACGCATCGCCAGCCATGCGCTGACGTTTGGCTTCGGAAAAACCGGTACCCTCGAGAAACTCCCGCAGCGCCTTCAGCCTTGCGACTTTCGCTGTGGCCTTGCCGTAGCCGGTGATCTCGGCCGATCGCGCGGTCGATCCCAGCGCCGGACGATGATTGAACGCAATATCGATACGGTCCGGCGGCAACACGCCGGCGGCGCGTTCCGGCCATTCGATCAGCGCGATCGCGCCTTCCGGCAATGGCGACAGGCCGATCTCTTCCAGTTCACTCGCGTCGTTGACGCGGTAGAGATCGGCGTGGACCAGGGCAAGGGCCGGCAGGTCATAGCCTTGCGCGAGCGTGAAGGTCGGGCTCGGAACTTCCAGCATTTCGTCGTCGGCGAGATAGCGGATCATGGCCCGGGCGGCCGCCGTCTTGCCGGCGCCGAGATCACCGGACAGCGTGATGACGTCGCCGGGACCGACCAACAGCGCGAGGTCGGCCATCAGATGCGCGGTCGCCGTCTCGTTTGCGAGCGCCGCCAAAAATGTCGTGGGAGAACTCATTCTGCCGCGTTGCGATGCATGGCCTGATCGGTCGGGAAGTCGCAGGTGACGCTGGTGCCTTTGCCGACGGCCGAGTCGACGCGCACCATGCCGCCGTGCAGCTCGACAAAGGAGCGCACCAGCGACAGGCCGAGACCGGCGCCGCGATGCCTTGAGCCGTGCGAGTGGCTCTCGAACCAGTCGAACACCTTGTCCTTGACGTCGGGCGCGATGCCTGGACCGGAATCGGTCACGGTGAAGACGATGGCGTGCTCGCTCCGTTTCGCGCTGATGCCGACAATGGCGTCCTGCGGTGAGAAGCCGACGGCGTTGGCAAGCAGATTATACAGCACCTGCACGACGCGGCGTTCGTCGCCGACAAAACTTCCGATGTTGGGATCGACGTCGACCTTGAGGCGGATCCGGTCGGTGGCAAGCCGGTCCTGGATGCCTTCGGCAGCCGCCGCGATGGCCTTGCCGATATCGACCGGGCCGAGCTCCAGCTTCATGGCGCCGGCATCGATGGTGGCGAGGTCGAGAATATTGTTCGTGAGCGCGAGCAGCGCGTTGGTCGATTTGGTGACGTAGTCGAGGTACTCGGCCTGCTTTGCCGTCAGCGGGCCGGTCGAGGGGTCGCTGAGGAAATGCGCGAAGCCGATGATGGTGGTCAGCGGCGCGCGAAGTTCGTAGGAGACGTGGTGGACGAAATCCACCTTCATCTGGTCGGCCGCCTCCAGCGCCTCGTTGCTTTCGCGCAGCGCACGTTCGACATTTTCGGTGTCGGTGATGTCCTGGAAGGTCAGCATGGTGGCGCCGTCAGGCAACGGCCTCGTCATGCAGTCCAGCACGCTGCCGTCCTTGCGCTCCAGCTTCAGCGGCACGTCGACCCGGTTCTCGATCGCGGTGATGGCTTCGCGGATCGTCCGCCAAATATGGGCATCATCGAACAGCTGATGGCACCACTGTTCCACGGTATCGATATGCGGCTGTTCGCGCAGCGCGTCGGGCGACAGCTTCCACATTTTCGCAAACGCCGGATTGAACAATTGCGCCCGGCCGTTGCTGCCGAACACCGCAACGCCTTCGGCGAGACTGTCGAGTGTTTCGCGTTGCACCCGGATCAGGCCGTCGAAGCGCCGCGCCAGATCGAGGCTTTCGGTGACGTCGTCGAACAGATAGGTGACGCCGCCTTCCGGATTTGGCGTGGTGACGACGCTCAGGGCCCGGCCGTCGGGGAGGTACCAGGTATCCTTGGCGGTCTCGACGGCGCGATAGGCCTCGTGCAGCTTTACCTTCCAGGCGCGGAAATCCGGTTGCTCGGGTAATTTGCGCGCGGCGCGCAGCCGGTCGAGCACGCTCGAATCGTCCGGATTGCCGTCAAGAAAGGCGCGATCGAGGTCCCACAGCCGGCGATAGGAATCGTTGTAGAACGCGAGCCGGCGCTGAGCGTCGAACACCGCAACGCCGGACGAGAGTTGATCGAGCGTCCGGCGGTGCGCCTCCGCCATCCGCACCAGCGCCGAGCTCAGGGCGTCGGCCTCGCTGGCGTCGATCGCGACGCCGACGCTGCTGCCGCCGATCTTGACCACGCGCACGTCGTAAATC
>JBATYU010000377.1:0-2753 GCA_049674245.1 Bradyrhizobium sp.
GCTTTGCCGAACGGCTGATAGGGTCGATCCGGCGCGAGTGTTTGGACCACATCATTGTCTCGAGTGAGGCACATCTGCGCCGGAATCTAGTTTCCTATGCTGGTTACTACAACTCCGTCAGAACGCATCGGTCGTTGGACAAGGATGCGCCGAGTATTCGTCCGATCCAGCAGATCGGAATCATTCGTTCACACCCGATCCTCGGTGGGCTTCACCATCATTACGTCCGGGTTTGAGTTTTCGGTACACACAGGCCACAGCGGATGGGGCGTGATGCCCGTCACGTAGTGTCGAGAGACTTATGAGACCGAGACGCTAAGTTAAATGTCGGAGACGCCGGCTACGCGCAGTCCTTCGACGAATCGATTAACAAAGCCCATATCATTGCAGAAGAAAAACTCCTGTCGGGCAATCTCAATGCTGTAGTTCGGTTTGCGCTGAAGCAGTTCGACGGCCACCGCTTCCGCCTGCGCCCGCTCACCGAGAAGGCCAAGCGAAGCCGCAAGTGACGCAAAAGCCTGATATGTGACATTGGGCTGCCGTGTTGCCCTTCGGGCGAACTCGACCGCTATGTCATACTCGCCAAGGGAGAAGTGCGTCCACGAGCGGACGTGGTGGAAACTCCAAAGATGGTTGTCGCGTGGACTGAGCATGGTCGCGCGGTCGAGCAGCGTTTCCGCTTCAATCTCTCGCCCGTACCAGAGCAAGTTAAATCCCTGGGCGAAATGTGCTTGCGCAAAGCTTGGATTGAGCTCCAGGGATACATCGAGAGCCGCCAGCGCCTCGTCATTCTGATGGGTCAAGCACAGGGCTCGTCCGAGTGCGCAGTGGCAAAAACAATCAAGGTCATCGAGCGCCACTGCATCACGCGCTTGGCGCAACGCCATTTCCAGTCGCGCCGGGCGATCCTTTGGCTCGTCAATAAAGGCGCGTTGCAAATTGACGTAGCTGAGAGCGCCATGGCTGCGTGCGAAATTCGGATCGGCTGCAATCGCACGCTGAAAATAAGTTTCAGCCGAGTTAAACCCCGGCGTGGTGAATCGCCACAAATTCCATAGACCGCGCTGGTAGCAATCCCAGGCGTCCAGGCTTTCCGGCGCCTTGCGGGCTGCGAGCTGCTGCTCGACCTTCGATAGCTCCGGCTCGATCGTTGCGGCGATCTGCCTTGCCATCTCCTCCTGGATATCGAAGATATATTCAAGCTGCAGGTCATATTTGTCGGACCACAGTTGCTTTCCATCCACCGCCTGGACGAGTTCCGCGGCTATCCGCACAGCATCCCGACTCCTGCGAACGCTGCCGAGCATCACATACCTGACGCCCAGCTGCTCACCGACTTCGCGTGCATCCACCACTCGTCCCTGGAACGCCACAGTTGAGTGTCGCGAAATGACGGAAAGCCACCGGTTACGAGCGAGGAGGCGAATAATGTCCTCCGTCAACCCGTAGCTGAAGTAGTCGTTCTCCGGGTCATCTGACATGTTTCCGAACGGTATCACGGCGATGGACGATCGCCTGATGGCCTCTGCCTTTACAGATTCTGAGACGACATCATCAAGGCGGGACACTTCGGCAGAAACCGAGACGCGGACTGGAACGCTGCCCGGCGCAACAGCGTCGTCAGGCACAAGTCGAGCCGTCTCCACATCTGCTTCTGGGGCACTAATTGCCTGAACATGCCCGACGAACCGGAAGCCGCGCTTATGCAACGTCCGGATAAAAACCTGGTCGGTCCCGTTGTCACCAAGCGCTCGTCGGGCGCCATTGATGCGGCTGCTGAGCGCGGCCTCGGAGATGATCCGGCCATTCCAGATCGTCTCTATCAGTTCATCCTTGCTGACAATCCGGTCATGGTTACGCGCGAGGTGAACGATGAGATCGAACACCTGAGGCTCGATATGGACGGGCTCGCCAAGCCGGCGCAGCTCTTGCTGACTGAGGTCGATTTCGAACTCGGCAAACCGGTATTTAATTACCATCATTACCCTACTAATGTCGATCCGAGGCTCGGCAACCCATCAAAAAGCTCAACGATACAAATATAGCAAAAACAATCACTTCCGAAGGGAAAACAAAGATCTCCTGAAGAACTTCTCCAAGCTTGAACGGGCATCTCAATCTACAGACGGGGTCAATCCTCTTCGGAGATGGGCCCATGATCGGTTTGCTGATTCCACCAATCTGGATGTTTCGCCAGAAGGCTTGTTGCCGCAAGGCCACGTGGCCAACGATCGTTTGCCTGCGCTCCGGCTCCTTGCACGAAGCGAGCGCGGCGCCTTGGCCGGAAGGCTGAACCGATGACCATGTTCACTACGATTCAATCCGCGGCGACACCGACCATACGGAGAAGCGCCCGCCTTCTGGTCGCGCGCCTGAGGCGCTTTCTCAACGGCTGGGTTGCCGCAGCCATCGCCTATCGCGAACAGGCGGCCGCTCCACGCTCCTGCGTGAAGCTTCGGTCTATCCGCAATCCATTGCAAGCAGTTCAACAACCAGGAGAATGAGAATGACCAAGACGACAGGTTCAAACACCGCGAAGATCAACAACGGCGTCAACGTCGATGCGCTGTTGGGCGCCCGCGAGGCGCTCGAGCAGACGCCCGAGGCCGCCCAGTTCAAGTGGCGCGCAAGCTGCGAATGGGTGACCGGAACGCACAGCCGCTCCGTGATCGGCAACTTCTTCGGCCTCGGCGCCGAGCAGTCCCGCGACAAGAATTTCCGCGTGGAAGCCGATCATCCGAAGGTCTTCGCGT
>JBATYU010000378.1:0-1742 GCA_049674245.1 Bradyrhizobium sp.
ACCCATGGAGCACCCCTCAATCGCGAATCAGGTGCTCAGCAATGAATCACAAGCGATTCTTCCGACTCAACATTTCGTCGTTGTCGTTGCCCTTCAAAGGGCTCGGATTTGTGGGTAATTGAAAGCCAGGGAACGGCTGAAGCTGGAGAAAGAACGGCTCTTCGATAGCTATCCGTTGGTTGCGGGATTGAGCGGCGACGTCCCGGAACCGGGATCATTCATCGCACAGGACGCGGCGGGCACGCCGTTCATTCTCACGCGAGGCCATGACGGCAAGGTGCGGGCGTTTCTGAACGCCTGCCGGCACCGCGGCACCCGTCTCATCGATCAGGAACGTGGCCGCGCTCTGCGCTTCTCCTGTCCGTTTCATGCCTGGACTTACGATCTCAACGGAAAGCTGATCGGCCTTCCAGAGAAGGAGAGTTTTGGCGAACTCGATTACAATAGTCACGGCCTGATATCGCTGCCGGTGACGGAAAAGTACGGAATCATCTGGCTCAGGACCAAGCCGGGTCCGGCATTTGAGATCGACGATTATCTTTCCGGGCTCGGTCCCGAACTCGCCGGCTGGAATTTCGGCCGGCAATTCGCATTTGA
This sequence comes from Bradyrhizobium sp., assembly GCA_049674245.1. Lineage (GTDB taxonomy): Bacteria > Pseudomonadota > Alphaproteobacteria > Rhizobiales > Xanthobacteraceae > Bradyrhizobium. Next base: position 598 of record JBATYU010000378.1, read on the forward strand.
CGCATGTGCGATGCCGATGAAGATGAATTGGAAGCTCGCCAACGACACATTCGGCGAAACCTATCACTTCGCCATCCTGCATCGAAACACCTTGGCGGCGATCTATCACAGCAACGTCACATCCTATGAGACGTTTGCCAGAAATCACCGGATGGTGTTCGCAGCACGATCCATCAACGAACTGCAAAACGCGCCAGAGCGTGAATGGCAGCTGAGACCGCATTCGACCATCGCCTACTACATTTTCCCGAATACCCAACTGCTCGTCTCCCGCCAGAATATTTCGATGTATCGCATGTTCCCGGACCCTGACCGGCCCGACCGAAGCCTTGTTTACCAATCTGTCTATCTCGACGCTGAACCGGCAACCGGGAGTGAGAAAGCGATCGGCGATGCCGCGCTCAAACGCTTGAAAGCCGTGATCATCGAAGAGGACTTCGTCGTCGCGGAGAAGTCGCAGGCAGCGCTGTCGTCCGGCCTGATCACCGAGGTCGCCTACGGGCGCAATGAACCGGCGCTGCACCACTACCACCGCACATTCGAGGAGGCGCTGACGCAGCCTGTATGACGACGTCCTCGCTTTTCAAACTGGTCGAGTCGGTCACCTCCGCTCCCGGATACACCCGCAACGTGGGGACCCGTGTTCTCCTGGCGGAAGCCGGCCAGGTCGAGCTGGCGCTCGACCGGAGGCCTGACCTCTTGCAGATCAATGGTTTCTTTCATGGTGGCGTTATCGCCGGCCTTGCGGATCACGCGGCCGGCGGCGCAGTCACGACCGCGCTGCCGATGGGCCGGTTTGCCGTGACGGTGTGCCTGCAGGTCAATTTTCTGGCGCCCGCCAACGGCGAGACGCTCATTGCACGCGCAAGGTCCATTCAGGCTGGAAGCACGATCGGTGTCGCACAGGTTGACGTCGTTTCGCTGACAGGCGGCGTTGAGACACCGTGCGCGATTGCAACGGTGACGTTACGTACCGTGGAGATGCCGACGCGCTAGACACAGCGGCGCTTTCAACATGCCGACGACCACACCTGGTGATTTTGCCCTGCCCTCGAAGTCGCGCGCCGATCGCGACCGCCGATTCCAAGCCAAAGCGCGCCGCCACGCGGCAAGAGTGCAAAACGATCGCGCTTGGGCCAATCTAG
>JBATYU010000379.1:0-3427 GCA_049674245.1 Bradyrhizobium sp.
TCTTAATCTTTCGGGTTTATTGAATGAGGGCAGCCCTCTCATCCATCGGTGCATCATGCGATCCCTCCCGGCGCTTTTGGCCTGTGTGTTTCTCCTCGCCGCATCGCAAGCGTCGGCCGAAACCAGAGTTTTCATCATTGCTAACCAGGCCGACGGCTACGGCGTCGACCAGTGCCTCGCCAAGGGCGACAAATGCGGCGCCCATGCCGCCCTGTCCTATTGCAAGTCACGGGATTTTGCCCAGGCCCCGTCCTACCGCCGCGTCGATCTGGATGAAATCACGGGATCGGTGCCCAAAGCCGGCGGGAACTGCGGGCGTGGCGTTTGCGACGAATATGTCGCCATTACCTGCCAACGCTAAAGTCTAGCCGGAAAAGGGCTTTTCTGCCATATCGGTGCCCCGGAAACGACGTGACGCTGCCGCGGGAAGCGGGTATGTGAGGCGCGCATCCGCAGGTGGCTTTTCAGGCCGCCCGCGGGAATCCTCGTAATGGCCGGATATGCCGAAAACGCCCACTGCCCCTCTCCCCAGACGAATCCTGGCCTGCGCCGCCTTGCTCGGCGGCCTTGCGCTCGGTTCCGGCGCCTTTGCGCAGATGGATCCGGCAGCGCCGCCCCCGCCGCCTTCGCAAGGTCCGCCGGTCAATCCGATGTGCCCGCGGCTGGAAGCGCAACTGGCGACGATTGACCGCGGTGGCGGCAGCGGCGATCCCGCCAGGGACGATCAGATCCGCCGCTATCAGGAGGCCCAGGCCAAGCAACAGGGCGAACTCGATCACGCTACTCAGCAAGCCAGGCGCATGGGCTGCGACAGCTCCGGATTTTTCTCGCTATTCTCAGGCCGATCGGCGCAATGCGGTCCGGTCAACAACCAGATCCAGCAGATGCGAGGCAATCTGGACCAGATCACCAGCAGCCTCGAGCGGCTGCGCACCGGTGGTATCGGCGGCGCCGATCGCGAAAACCAGCGCCGCTCGATATTGCTCGCGCTGGCGCAGAATAATTGCGGGCCGCAATACGCCAACGCCGTGTCGCAATCCGGATCAGGCCCGGGCTCCTTCCTGAGCAGTCTGTTCGGCAACAACAATCCCGGCGCGCCCGGCGCCGACCTCGGTCCGCCATCCGGGACCTATCGCACGGTCTGTGTTCGCAGCTGCGATGGCGCCTATTTCCCGGTTTCGTTCGCAACGGTTCCCGCGCGATTTCCCGACGACGAGAAGACCTGCAAGGCGCTTTGTCCGGCGACCGAAGCGACGCTGTTTTCTTACCGCAATCCCGGCGAGGACATGAACCAGGCGGTCTCCGTAAACGGCCAGCCTTATACCGCGCTTCCCAATGCGTTCCGCTTCCGCCAGGAGTTCAATCCGTCCTGCGCCTGCAAGGCTCCCGGTCAGACCTGGTCCGAAGCGTTGAAATCGATCGACGACAAGGCCGACGCCGAACAGCAGGGCGATATTATCGTCACCGAAGAGAGCGCGAAGAAGATGCAGCGGCCGCCGGTCAAGCCTGCCGGCGCCAAGAAAGGCGCCACATCTCCCGCTGCCGCCGCCGGCACACCGCCCGCGCCCGCCCCTGGCACGTCAACTGCCGCCACGGATTCAGCGGCTGCCGCCAAGGACAAGCCGATCCGTTCGGTCGGCCCGACCTTTCTTCCGAACAATTCGACGACGCGCTAACCGTCGAACGCCTCAGCCGAGGCGCGGCCGGCCCGCGACACCAGCTTCTCGTCAGGTTCGGGCAACGCCTGGCCTGGATCGCGAAAGCGGTTGGTAATGGGATAGCGGCGGTCACGGCCAAAATTCTTGCGCGTGACCTTGACGCCGGGCGCGGCCTGCCGCCGCTTGTATTCGGCGATGTTGAGCAGCCGGTCGACCCGCGTCACCATTTCGCGATCGAAGCCGCTAGCGATGATCGAGGCGAGCGGCTCCTCGCGCTCGACCAGCCGCTCCAGGATCGCATCGAGTATATCGTAGGGCGGCAGGGAATCCTGGTCGGTCTGGTTTTCGCGCAGCTCCGCGGTCGGCGGCCGCGTGATGATATTGACCGGAATGACTTCGCCTGAGGGGCCGAGCGCGCCGTCCGGCTTCCACGAATTGCGCAAGGCCGACAGCCGAAACACTTCGGTCTTGTAGAGATCCTTGATCGGATTGAAGCCGCCGTTCATGTCGCCATACAGCGTGGCGTAGCCGACCGACATTTCCGACTTGTTGCCGGTCGTGACCACCATGGCGCCGGTCTTGTTCGAAATCGCCATCAACAGCGTGCCGCGCGCCCGCGCCTGTAAATTCTCTTCGGTGATGTCGCGCGGCAGGCCTGCAAAGGTGCCGGACAGGATTTTCTCAAAACCGTTGACGGCATCCGCGATCGGCAGCACCTCGTAGCGGATGCCGAGGTTATCAGCGAGTTTCGCAGCATCATCGAGCGAGACCTGCGCGGTGTAGCGAAACGGCAGCATGACGCCGCGGACGCGCTCGGCGCCGAGCGCATCGACCGCGATTGCCGCGCACAGCGCCGAGTCGATGCCGCCGGATACGCCGAGCAGCACGGCGGGAAATCCGTTCTTGCGGACATAGTCGCGCAGTCCCAGCACACAGGCCGCATAGTCGGCCTTGTCGCCTTCGAGCAGAGGCGAAATCGGCCCGTCGCAGCGCCAGCCGGTCTCGCTCTTGCTCCAGCGCAGCGTCGTGATGCTCTCTTCGAACGCCGGTAACTGCGCTGCGACCGAGAGGTCGCCGTTCAACGCGAACGACGCGCCGTCGAATACCACTTCGTCCTGGCCGCCGACCTGGTTCAGATAGATCAGCGGCAGGGAGCTTTCGGTAACGCGGGCAACTGCGATCGAAAGCCTTATGTCACGCTTGTTGCTAGCGTAAGGCGAGCCGTTCGGCACCACCACGATCTCGGCTCCGGTCTCGGCCAGACATTCGACGACGTTCTCGTAGTCCTCCGATTCTTCCAGCCAGATATCCTCGCAGATGGGAACGCCGACCCGGACGCCGCGGACCGTCACCGGGCCCGCGGCAGGCCCTCGCGCGAACAGGCGCTTTTCGTCGAACACGCCGTAGTTCGGCAGATTGGCCTTGAAGCGGAGCGCCGCGACCCGTCCCTCATCGAGCAGCGCGCAGGCATTATAGAGCTTGCCGTCTTCGACCCAGGGGGTACCGATCAGCATCGCCGGACCGCCGTCGGCGGTCTCCCGCGCCAGCGCCTCGATCGCGGCGCGGCAGGCTGACTGAAACGCTGGCTTTAGCACCAGATCTTCCGGCTGATAACCGGCAATGAACAATTCCGGCAGCACCAGCAGATCGGCGCCATCGGCTTTGGCCTTGTCGCGCGCGACGCGGGCCATGGCAGCGTTGCCGGCGACGTCGCCGACCGTCGGATTCAACTGCGCCAGCGTGATCGTGAAAGTGGGGTCGGTCATGGG
>JBATYU010000380.1:0-4003 GCA_049674245.1 Bradyrhizobium sp.
CCCTTGTCGTTGCCGTCATGGCCAACCAGACCTCGCTCGGATGGCGCCGCGACCAGCTTGCGGCGGCCGACCTGACGCGTCAGGCCCAGCAACTTCAGGCGTTGACCAAGGAAAGCCAGAACGAGACGCGGCGGCTCGCGTCCGCGATCGACACGCTCAACAGCGATCGCGACCGGCTCTATTCGCGTGTCACCGTTCTGGAGCAGGGGTTGGACTCCGTGACCGGCGCGATTGCGCGGCAGGGCACGGTTACGGCGCAACCACAAGCGGTGGCTCCGAAGCAAGCGGCCGTGACGGAAGCACAACTGCCTGCGCAAAATCAGGCCGCGGCACCCGCGGTTGCGCCGGTGACAACAACGGTTGCACCGGCGACAACAACGGTTGCGCCGGCGGCAACGACGGTGTTGGCCAAATCGGATCCAGCGCCGAAAGCCGATAAGCCGCGCACTGAGGCCGCAGCGAAGGAGCAAAACCCGGCGCCCGCCCCACCTGCCTCGCCAGCGGCTACAAATGTGCCGGCGGCGACGCAGCCAACCCCGGCAACGCCGCTGATAGCCGCCAAATCCATCCTGGCCCCGCCCGATTCCGGCGCGTTGAAACTGATCGAACCGGACAAGCGGGCCTCCGCCCACGCCGACGAGCCGCCCGCGCCAGACGTGGTTGCATCCGTCACCCCGAAAGAGCCCGACGCGTCCGAACTGGCCGCGGCCCAAGCCGCTGTGCAGCGAACCGAATTCGCGGTCGATGTCGGTACTGCCAATTCAATCGGCGGTTTGCGCGCGCTCTGGCGCGGGCTGACCAAATCGAATCCTGAACTCGCCAGATTGCGTCCGATCATCATGGTGAAGGAGAGCGCGACCGGGCTCGGCATGCAGCTTCGTCTGGCCGCGGGTCCTCTCACCGACGCTGGAGCGGCCGCGAAAATCTGCGCTGCCCTGATCGAAAGCGGGCGGACTTGCGAGACCACCGTCTTCGATGGCCAGCGCCTCGCGGTGAAGGCCGATGAGCAGCCTCCCGCCCTCACGCCGGTCCCGCCGCAACCGCATCGGCGAACCTACCCCCCAAGGCGGTCGAAGAGGGACGATCCGTCGCCAAAGTCAGACTCTTCCAGCCTGTCGCGGCTATTCAGCCGCTGAATACCGAGACCATAACGCAAGCAATATCAGGACATTGGGGCGCACCGCTCAGCCATTTTCGGAAGGCTTTTGCCAAAGCGGGTTGTCGCTTCGCCCATTCCCGACCATATTCGCGCGCATGAAGAAGAAACCGTTCCGGCTGACCCCCTATCAGGTGCAATTTCTGCTGGTCGTCGGCTTCGTCACCGTCGGCTATGCGCTTTATTTGCGCTATCTCGCGGTCGAGTTCTCGCAAGTAGCGCTGGCCTGCGATGCCGGCTTGCAGACCGTGCTGTGCAAGAGCCGCTCGGTTGCGACCTATCTGTTCAAGAATTCGGTGTTCGGCTCGGTCGCGCTCGTCATCGCGGCGCTGCATGTGATCCGGCCATCGATCGTGCTGCTGACCCTCGGCCTGATCGCCGCGGGTCTCGGGATCGTGCTCTACAACATCGCACTGTCGGGCATCGCGATCGGATTGCTTATTTTGGGATTTGCGCGGCCCGCGCCTGCCACAGCGTGACGGCGAACAGCAAATAGATCGCGCAGGTCCACAAGGACTGCCAATTGTCGCGGCCTTCGTTGCAGCCGATATAGATCGCAGACAGCGCCAGCAGCCCTGCGAACGTCGCCTCCGCGATCGGGCGCACGCCCTGCTGCGGGCGATTGAGCACGAGGGTTGCGAACGGCACCACCGCCATGGTCAGCGCGGCAAATGGAAAATCCTTGTAGCGCGGGTCGAACACGAAGCCGAGCGCGGTCTCGGCGCCGATCAGCGCGCTCACCACCAGGGCCATTCCCAGCAACCACGTCAGCAGCGATCGGCTCCTGCCTTCGCGCGGTCCAAGCAACTCCAGAAACGTCGGCAGCGCGCGTCCCGACATCAGGGCCTGGGCGCAAAGCAGGGGCGAGGCGATACCAGCGGCAAATAGCGCGCCCCATTGCAGCCAGCCGCCAAAGCCGTAGCCCTCATAGATCATCTTGTCGGCGGCGATGCCGAGCAGGATCCCTCCCGTTGCCGCGCAGATGGCGACCGCGATCCAGGATGCCATCCGCGGCGTCCATGGCCTGCGCCGCAGTGTCAGCGTGGCGGCGCCGAACACCAGAACGCTTAAGCCCATGCCACCTCCCATCTGCCATTTCCACAGCGGAAAGTTGCTGATCGCCTCGCCCGGCGGGTATTTCAGGGCGCGGTGCACGGAATCGAAGAGGCCCCAGTAGCCGCCGACGGTACCCTCGAGCTGGCGCTTCCAGGGCTGGTCGTAAGCCTCGATCAGATTGACGCGAAAGTTTTCCTGCTTTGCCAAGAGCAGGATTTCCGAGACCACGCGGGCCTGGTTGGTCCGCGACGGCAACGCGCCCTCGCGCATTCGCCCCTCGCTCGGCCAGCCCGTCTCGCCGATCAGGATTTCCTTAGCCGGAAACGCCACCGCCATCCGCCTGCGGATCGAGTCGACATGGGAGGCCGCAAATTTGGCGCGAATTGGAAAATCCTCCCAGTAAGGCAGGATGTGGATGGTGACGAAATCGACGGCGTCATAGATCTCCCGATAGCGCAGCCAGTATTCCCACACGTCCGCATAGGTGATGGGCACGCTCACCTGCGCTTTCACCGAGCGGATGGTGAGGGCAAGATCGTTGGTCGTCATCTCCCCGCGCAGCAGAACTTCGTTGCCGACCACGAGCGAGGTGATCACGCCGGGATATTGCTTGGTCAGGCGCACCGCGGTCGAAATCTGCGCCAGGTTTTTCAGCCGGTCGCTGCCAAGCCAGATGCCCAGGATGACCTTCAGTCCCACCTTCGCCGCCTGCGCGGGCACCTGATCGAGGCCATTCTCGATCGAATAGGTGCGCACGCAATCGGATATTTTGGCGAGCTGCGCCAGATCCTGGGCGATCTGCTCGGGCGCGATACGGGTGGTGAGCACCAGCGGCGTCTGCGCGTCGCGGAACGGCGCGTAGGAAACGCATAAGAGCTTGGCGTTGGGATCGATCGGCGCACGCGCAAGCGTGATGGGCGTGGCCAGCCACCACCACACGGCAGCGATCGCCCCTAGGCAAATGAGCAGAAGCGCCAGTGGCGTACGAAGTGAAATCGGTTCCATCCTTTCGGGCAGGGAAGCGTCGATTAACCGGTCACTGGCCGTCTGCCAAGAGGACTCATAAGAGGACTAACAAGAGCGCAAAGCCGGCAGGCTCGCCGTTTGTCTCCCCTCCGCTTACCACGAAGCGATAAAGTTGCGCCTTTGCTGGACAAAATCTGAAATACCCGTCATCAAACTTGGCTAGTGGGGGTGAATTCGAATGCTGTCTCCGCCGCATTGGGGACCCATTTGAACGTCATCAAACCGGCGCGTCCGCAGGGCTTTGGCTGTGGGCAGCCAACCAACCGGGGAATCTATGCGTCGAGGTGTGCTCAAGTCTGGAAATTCGGTATTGCGTCACCTTGGGGTCCCCGCCTTCGCACTGCTGTTCGGTATCGGCGGCGCCCTTGCCCAAAGCGGCGATCTCCGCGCGCAGGACCAGTCGCAAAAACCCGCCAATTCGACGCCTGCGGATACATCCAAGGACAACCAGCGCAAGACCGACGAATTCGTTGAGGCCCAACAGGCGATCAACGGCCCGGCCGGCAACCCCGAATGCGTCTGGCTCGGCCGCCGGGTCGTGGTCTTGATGTGGCGCGACGACCTCGATACCGCCTTCCGCCATCTCGACCTCTACGACCGGTTCGGCTGCCCGGGCGGCCATGTCCAGGCGACGTTCCGCTGCCTGGTGCGTTTCTTCAACCAGATCGATCCCAAGGTGCCGGATAGCCTTTCCGGGCGGGTTCATGCCTGCTGGATCAACCCTGCGGCCCAGCCGCAGGCTGCGGCCGCGGCGCAGCCTGCGCC
>JBATYU010000381.1:0-12770 GCA_049674245.1 Bradyrhizobium sp.
GGCGGCGGCTTCTTCAACCGGCCGGGCCGTGGCCTGCTTGGCGGCCTCGCCGCAGGCTTTCTCGGCGCCGGGCTGCTCGGCATGTTGTTCGGCGGCGGGATGTTCTCGGGCATCGGTGGATTGTCATCGATCCTCGGCCTGCTGCTGCAGATCGGCTTGATCGTCTTGGTGGTCCGGCTGGCGATGTCGTGGTGGCACCGCCGCCAGATGACTTCGGCGGCCTATGCCGGCGCACCTGCCGGCCCCGCCGCGCAAGGCGGCTTCGGCTCGGCGATGGGTTTTGGACTGGGATCGGGCAGCGCACCGCTGGAAATCCTGCCCGCCGACTACGAAACCTTCGAGCGGTTGCTTGGCGAAATTCAGGCCGCGTGGTCGAATGAGGATGTCGCCAAGCTGCACACGCTGGCGACGCCGGAGACGGTGTCGTATTTCACGAGGGACCTGGAGCAGAACCGCGCGCGCAACGTCGTCAACAAGGTGTCCGACGTAAAACTTTTGCAGGGCGATCTTGCCGAAGCCTGGCGCGAAGGCGACACCGATTATGCCAGCGTCGCGATGCGCTACTCGCTGGTCGACAAGACCCTCGAGCGCGGCAGCGGCCGCCTGGTCGAAGGCGGCGAGCAGCCGGACGAGGTCACCGAAGTCTGGACTTTTGTGCGGCCGCGCGGCGAAAACTGGGAACTCTCCGCGATCCAGCAGACCAACTGATCGTCTGAAACGAGGTCATATGTGGCGCCGCGGTTTGCTCCGCGGCGCCTTTTGTCTTTCGGCTGCCTGTCTTGCCGCAGAATTTCCCGTCCGCGGAACCGGAATAACGCTTCGCGCGCCGTGTTGATGTCAGGCCTCTCTTATCAAGAAAAACCAATCGGAGGATTCGATGCGGATCGTTGCAAAGATCATCTCGCCCTTTTGTTTCGTGCTCGCCGCCGGCGCGTTCGCAGCGCCGCCCGCAAGCGCGCAATCGGCCGGCACCACCTTCTTCGTGACCAGCACCGGCATTGGCAATGGCGGCAATCTCGGCGGTCTCGCCGGCGCCGACAATCATTGCCAGACGCTGGCGCAGGCCGCGGGCGCAGGGGCCAAGACCTGGCACGCCTACCTCTCGACCCAGGCCGCCAATGGGTCGCCGGCGGTGAATGCGCGCGACCGCATTGGCAAGGGACCCTGGCAGAATTCCAAGGGCGAGGTGATCGCCAAAGACGTCACTGAGCTGCATGGCACCAACAATATCAACAAGCAGACGTCGCTGAACGAAAAGGGCGAACCCATCAACGGCTACGGCGAGCAGCCGAACAGGCATGACATTCTCACGGGGTCGCAACCGGACGGCACGGCGTTCGCCGGCTCCGACGATCGCACCTGCAAGAACTGGACGAGCAGCACGCAGGGTGCCGCAATGGTCGGTCACTCCGACATCAACGGTCCCGCCACCGTTCCGACGGTCAAATCCTGGAACACGGCGCATCCCTCGCGCGGTCCCGACGGCGGCTGCAGCCAGAAGGACCTGATCAGCACCGGCGGCGACGGCCTGCTGTATTGTTTCGCGGCGAACTAGGCTCGCATTGGCGCGACGGCTAACGCCGGGGTGGCGCGCCGCCCCGGCAAGGCGAGGGCAGATCGCCGCCCAACCGGACATCGCCCCGGTCGCATTGCTTGCGAATCCCGGCAAGATGCGCAGAATGCGATAAACCGACCGGAAGTCTGTAAATGAGCTCCCGGCCGGCGGCCGTCAAGGAGGCGAATGAACAAGCTGATCGAGAAGGGACTGACGACACGCCATCGCATCCTGAGCGCCGCGACACGCATGTTCACGGAGTTGGGTTACGAGCAGACCTCGATCGAGTCACTGCTCGACGATCTCAAGATCAGCCGGGGTGCGCTGTACCATCACTTTTCCAGCAAGGAGACGATCTTCGAAGCCGTCCTCGAGGCCGTGGAGACCGATCTTGCCAAGGCCATCGTCGGCGCAACGCGCGGGATTACCGATCCCGCGGTCGCGCTGCGAACCGGATGCGACGCATTTCTCCGCATGGCCGGCGACGAAACGGTGAGGCAGATCGCGCTGATCGATGCTCCGGCCGCGCTGGGCTGGCAGAAATGGCGCGAAATCGATTCCCGCCACGGCTTCGGCCTGCTCAAGGCATCGCTGCAGGCCGCGGCCGGCAGGGGGCGATTGCGAGCGGAGCTGGTCGACGCGTATGCCCATATTCTGCTTGCGGCACTGATGGAGACCGCGCTGGTGATTGCACGGAAAGATACCGCGACAGCGTCGCGGAACGGCCGCGCGGCGGTCAAGGAGCTGATCGAGCGCTTGCTTGGGATGTAGCACGCAGCGCGCGATAGGTTACCAACCCGGCAAATACCAGCAAGGCGATGATCCCGAATGCTATGCGATAGGCGCCGGCCGATCCGGCCCCATCCGCCGCTGGACTCCAGCCAATGATCACGCCGGTGACGATCGGCAGCACGGCCGAGCCGCCGACCTGGGCGAGATTCACCATGGTGATGCCTCGCCCGGCAATATGCTCGGGAAATAATTGGCGGGCTTCCATCAGAACGAGCGAACCGAATGAGGCGAACAGACAGATCGCCGCGAAAAAGACCGCGGCGAGCCAGATCGCAGGATTTGGCCAGAGCGCGAATGCGCCGAGAACCACGGTCGATGCCAGGCCGCAAGCCGTGATCACCCGCGTCGTGCCCGCGCCTCGCGCGGCAAGCTGACCCCACATCAAGATGGCGAGCGCTTGCGTCGCGGCGAACAGCAACAGCAATTCGCCCCGCGCGTTCGGCCCGATCCCATGCACGTCGGCGAGGTAAGGGGCCGCCCATGTTCCCAATACCGTGCTGCCGGAGGGATAAGCGATGGCCGCCATCGCAAGGATCGGTACCATCCCCGGCGTTCGCCAAACCTCGCGCCAGCCACCGAGCATACCGGTCATGGTCTGCGGCTCAATCGGCCGCCGCGGCGCACCGGCTGGAAAATCGCGCACGAAAACATGCAACGCCAGTCCGAGCCCCGCGGTTGCCAGCGCAACGGCGGCGAAGACGTGCCGCCAGCCGAACATCTCGGCGGCAAAGCTAAGGGGTGCCGTTGCGGCAAGCGTTCCGATCACGCTGAGCGCGTAGATTAAGCTTGCCGTGCCGACGAATTGCCGATCGCGGAACCAGTTTCCCGCGATCACCAGGGCGCCCATGAAGTAGCCGGCCGAACCTATGCCGAGCAGAACGCGCGAGCCGACGAAGCTCCATGGCTCCATGCAAACGGCACCGGCGAGCGATCCCAACGCTGCAACAAAGGTCAGCCAGACCACGCAGCTGCGCACGCCGTATCGATCGAACAGGACCCCGAGCGGCAGCTGCATGACCAGGAAGGCCGTGAAGAATCCGCCATTCGCCAGACCGAGCATGCGGGCATCGAGCCCGATATCGGCGCGCAGCACCGGCGCCAGCGTGCCGACTGTGGTGCGGAAGAACAGGCTGAAAGCCGTCATCGCAACCAGCACCGCGATCAGCGCCGCGACGCGCGGCCTCTGGAGAATCGGCATCAGCTATGCAACCGCCTCCAGCATTTGCCAATGTCCGCACAGGGCGTTGGCCACCGCGTCCGGCCGCTCTTCCGGGAAAAACAGCTTCGCGCCCGGCAATTCGATCACGCTGCGGGCGCCGGGGATTCTGCTTTTGAGCCAATACGCCCATTGCAGGGGGAAAAATGGATCTGCGGTGCCCCACATGATCAGGGTAGGGGCCCGCAGCTGGCGCAGCAGCGGCTCGATCTCGACGGTCTGGCTGCAATCGCCGGACAGGGTGAGCCAGCGCTCCAGGTCGCGCGCCCGCTCTAGCGTCGAAAACAGCGGCGCCAGATAGGTCCGCAAGGTTTCATCCGACACGCGGTCGACATCCTCGTAGGCTAGTCCGAACCCGGGCCGCAACAGCGCCATGTCAGAGCCAAACTCGGCACGACGCGCCGAGAACCGGCCAGCGGCGGCCGACGCGCGTGCCGCCGCGAAGGCGGGTGGCGGATAATTGTCATGCACATCGCAATTGGTCAACGTCAAGGTGCGGATCCGCTGCGGATGGCGCGCGGCGAAAATCTGCGCGATGGCGCCGCCGCTGTCGTTGGCGACGAGGTCGACCTGATCGAGGCCGAGCGCCTCGCAAAACGCCTCCAGCATCGCGGCTTGCGCGCGGAACGAGATGTCCTGGCCCGGCTGCGCCGGGCTGTCGCCATGCGAGATGAGGTCGACCGCGAGGCAGCGGCGCACGCCGGCGACGCGGTCGATCACATGACGCCACAGATAGGAGTTGAGAAACACGCCATGCACAAACAGGGCGGCCGGTCCGGCCCCTCGTTCGACATAGGCGATTTCGCCGACCGAGGTGGCCACGCGCTTCTTTTCGATTGTCATGGAAAGAGCCTCCCGTGAGAACGATCGTGAGAACGATTCGACCCGTCGTTAAGTATAGACCGACTGACGGTTTGTCAATACCACGGCGTTTTCTTGACAACCGACCATTGGTCTGTAATTGGTCGACCATTCCTCTGGGCGGCGGCGCCCGAGCCATGCCAAGGCAATCCCGTTCCATTGCGGAGCTGAGCCATGACGACCGAAGGATGCGAGGCGCTCGAAGCGCTGGGACGGACTCGGCTGTCGCGAAATTTCTTCATGCGCGACTTTCTCTACAGCGAGACCGCGAGCGAGTACGGCGTTCGAAATTTTCCCGACCACCCGGGCGCCGCGATCGCGGCGGCGAGACAGCTCTGCACGCAGATCCTCGAGCCGTTGCAGGAAACGTTCGGCCGCGTCCATGTGCGATCGGCGTTTCGTTCGGAACGGGTCAACCAGGTCTGCGTCGATCGCGGCCTCAATTGCGCGCCGAATGACCAGGCGCGCGGCAACCATATCTGGGATAGTCCGGACCAGCGCGGCGCGCGTGGCGCGATGGCCTGCGTCGTGCTGCCCTGGCTGATCGACCAATGCGACACCGGCATGGATTGGCGCGAATTTGCCTGGTGGGTCCACGACCATTTGCCATTCAGCAAGCTGATCCTCTATCGCGAACTCTTCGCCTTCAATATCGCCTGGAGCGAGGCGCCGCAGCGCCTGATCTATAGCCGGATCGAGCCGGAGGGCGTGCTTGCAGCGCCGGTGACGGCATCGCAACGAATCGGGGAGGCGCGCTATGCCGACTTGCTGGCGCGGCTGAAATCCCCTCCGAACTCCTGACCCGCTCGATCTCCGCGACACGGCCGGGCGGCAAGGTTCATCTGGTCGGCTACGCCGTCGACACGTCGGCGAGTTTCGATATCTTCGAAGCGATCCGCCGCGCCACCACCGTGCATATCGCGACGGCCGGCAGCCGCGCCGCGTTCGAGGCCATGGTGCGGGCGATGGAGCTTCATGCCATCCGACCGGCGATTTCCCGCGACTTTCCGGTCGAGCAGATTGCTGCCGCATTCGAGTGCCTGCAGCAGGGTGGTCACTTCGGCAAGGTCGTCGTACGGTTTTAGCCGATCGCCTTTAGCGGTCGTCACCCCAGAGAAACGCAGCCGAAGACGTAGGCGGCCGTTTGCGGCATGACGCTTTCCCTGCCGCTTTTACCGTAGGGCGGCGGGTTAATTGGTTGCTTGAAGATAGCTGGACGTGCTGCCAGGCCCGCGCGCTTTTTTCGAATTAGCGTTGAAATTTGATAAGCGTCGTCGAGCCAGGCCCGGATTCGGCCGGGACAACCGCGCCGAACTGATGGTTTATTGGTTTGTTAACACTGCGAACCCGCGGCCGTTTGGAAAACAGGGAAGTCAGATGAAGTATGCGCTTTATTACTGGCCGGGCATTCAGGGCCGTGGCGAATATGTCCGCCTCGCGCTGGAAGAGGCGAACGCCGCATATGACGACGTCGCGCGCAGCGCAAACGGCATGTCCGCGATGATGCGCATGATGGAGGGTGGCGGCACGCCGCCGTTTGCGCCGCCGTTCCTGAAGGCCGGAAAGCTCGTGATCGGGCAGACCGCCAACATCCTGCTCTATCTCGGCGCGCGCCACGGGCTCGCGCCCAAGGCGGAGGCCGGAAAGCTATGGGTGCATCAGCTGCAGTTGACGATCACCGATTTCGTGCTCGAAATCCACGACACCCATCATCCGCTCGGCCCCTCGCTCTATTACGAAGACCAGCGCGCGCCCGCCAGGAAACGCACCGATGAGTTCTGGAAAGATCGTGTGCCGAAATTTACAGGCTATTTCGAGGGGCTGGTGAAAGAGAGCGGCGGCGCCTACGTGACCGGCCGCCGGATTACCTATGTCGACCTCTCGCTGTTTCAGATCGTGGAGGGGCTGCGTTACGCTTTTCCCAAGCGGATGAAAGCCTTCGAGCGGAAAATTCCCGCTCTGGTCGAACTGCGCGACCGCGTTGCTGCGCGAGCGAACATCAAGGCTTATCTTGCGAGCGACCGGCGTCTCGCCTTCAACGAAGAAGGCATTTTTCGCCATTACAAGGAGTTGGATTTGTAGGAAGTAGTCGCTACACCCAATTCACCCTCCGTCATGGCCGGGCTCGTCCCGGCCATCCACGCCTTTGTTTGCCGAAAGGAAGGGCGTGGATGCCCGGCACAAGGCCGGGCATGACGAAAACAAGAGCGCTACCGGTTCCTTCCGTCGATCGGCGTCATCGCGATCCTGGAGAGGTCGACGCCGTCGATGCAACTGACGTTCAGCGCCACCACCTCGGTGCCGTCGGGCCTCTTGCCGCGGGCGAACACATCGACCCCGCAATCGATGCAGAGCTGATGCCGGATGGCGTGCTTGTTGAACAGATATTCCCGCAAGTTTTCCTCGCCGGCGCGGAGCTGAAAGCTCTTCGGCGCCAGAAACACGAAATGCAGCCCCTTCTTGGTGCAGATCGAGCAGTTGCAGGCCGTCACCATGGCGAGATCGCTGGTAGCTTCGAAGCGCACCTGGCCGCAATGGCAGCCGCCGGTAAAAGTCTTGGAGTTGGGCATCGTCAGCTCCTTGCCGTTGCCATCATTTAAGGCATTTTCCGGCAAGTTTGCGACGCTGATTTTCTCACTCAGGGCGAGAAGGACGGTGGCTCAGACCAACTGGTCGACCCGCGTTCCCTGTCCCGGCGGCAGCGGAGGAGGCGGCGTCGGCTGCGCTGCGCCGGCGTCGACGGTTGGGTCAGGCGTCTTGTCAGCTGTGTTGGGCGCGCTCGGCTGCGGGGGGGCCAATGGGGCCGACGGCGCGACACTTGAAATGTTCACGTGCGGGATCCTTCCTTCATCATCCCCGATGGTGCCGAGGCGGGACGAATGCTTCGTGAACCGGATCGTTAAAATGCGCGCGATCGGGGCCTATCTCGCCGCATGGTGAATGCGGACCTGCGCGCTATTGATCGAGGCCGCGGGAGATCGTGATCGAGGATTCGGTCTTGGTTCGCGTGCAGCGCATGTCGAGGCGGCGGTAGCGGATCGAGACATCGTCGCCGCGGATCAGGCCCGTCCGCTTGACGCAGCGGGTTACGCCTTTCAGCATGCCGTCCTTCGGCTGCGTGAAGATGATGGCGGCGGCGCTCGCGATCAGATCGAGATAGGCCGGCGTCGGCTTGCGGTCGGCCTTGGCGAACAGCTGATTGGAAAAATTCTTACCCGAACAGCCGAGGGTGATTTCCCGGGCGTTGGGATGTGCCAGATAGATAGTGCCTGCGGCAGTCTGCCCGATCCGCATGCCGTCGATCTGGTCCTTGAGATGGCTCGCCGTATCGTCGCAGCGGTCGGCCCGCGCCGGCGATGCCGCCAATGCGGCAAGCAGAGCGAGCGCTGTGGCGAACCAAGCCCATCGGCGAAATTGTCGTCCTGATGTCATGAGCCAATTGCCCTTGTGCGGCGCATTGAAGCGGCTGCGGGCGGCTAGCGCAAGGTGCAGTTTTTCCTCGTGCAAAGCGCAAAGAACATAGTTGTAAATTGGCCACCACAGAATTATATGGCTTTCAAGCCACATATGGATATGGTAGTTTTTACATACACAAGATGGCTTGGCAATCGATGTCCGATTTTGAATGGGACGCTGCGAAAGACAGGGTCAATCGGGCCAAGCATGGCATCACTTCGAACTGGCCCAGCAGGCGTTTCTGGACCCATTGCGCGTGATCGCCGAAGACATCGATCACGGCGGCGACGAGCAGCGATACTTCTGTTTTGGTCTGGTCGAAGGCGCCGTCATGACGGTGCGCTTCACATGGCGAAACCAGAAGATCAGGATTTTCGGGGCGGGCTACTGGCGGAAAGGAAAGGCGATCTATGAAAAAGCCAACGGCTAAATATAGCAAGGGCGAGATCGGTCGTGTCAGAATCGTCGAGGACTTCCTGCCGTCGCCAGATCGGCTGGTACTGCGGGAGGACAATGTGAAGGTGACGTTGAGCCTGTCGCAGCGCTCGGTGGCGTTTTTCAAGCGCGCCGCGCTCAAGCGCCGCGTGCCGTATCAGCGCATGATCCGCGCACTGGTGGATGCCTACGCAGAGAAGCAGGAAGGGAAGGGGTGAGGACGCGCCTATGGCGCCTCGTCGCCGCCATTGGAAGACGCCTACTAGTACGCCTCCCGCGGGCTCCCTTCCGGGCGCATCCGAGCCTTCCTTTTCTCTCAAAAGTGCTTAGAACCGATCAATCGGCGGAAGGGCGTCGCGTGGACGCCACCGGCCTTCAACCCGCGAGCCACCCATGAACGCCCCGTCAGCTTTTCCCGACCCGCAAAAGCCCGTTCCGCCCTATCGGCATACGCCGCTGTTTCCGCTCGGGCCAGACACCACGCCCTACAAGAAGATCACGAGCGAGGGCGTGCGGGTCGAGCAGGTGCTCGGCAAGGACATGCTGGTGGTGTCGCGCGAGGCGCTGCGCGCGCTCTCGGAAGCGGCCTTCGGCGACATCAATCATTATCTACGGCCCGGGCACTTAAAACAGTTGCGCGCGATCCTCGACGACAAGGAGGCCAGCGACAACGACAAGTTCGTCGCCTTCGACTTTTTGAAGAACGCCAATATCGCCGCCGGCGGCGTGTTGCCGATGTGTCAGGACACCGGCACCGCGATCATCATGGGCAAGAAGGGTTTTCGCGTCATCACCGAAGGCGACGACGAGGCGGCGCTCTCCGAAGGCGCGCGCGACGCCTATCTGCGGCGTAACCTGCGCTATTCGCAGGTGGCGCCGCTGTCGATGTATGAGGAGAAGAACACCGCCAACAACATGCCGGCGCAGTGCGAGATCTACGCCGAGGGTGACGACGCCTACAAGTTCATGTTCATGGCCAAGGGCGGCGGGTCCGCCAACAAGAGCTTTTTGTTCCAGGCGACGCCATCCGTTCTCACAAAGGATCGCCTGCTGGCGTTCTTGAAGGAGAAGGTGCTCACCCTCGGCACCGCGGCGTGCCCGCCCTATCATCTGGCGATCGTGATCGGCGGCACCTCGGCCGAACTCTGCATGAAGACCGTAAAACTTGCCTCCGCGCGCTATCTCGACGCGCTGCCGACCCACGGCTCGGCCGACGGCAACGCTTTTCGCGATTTGGAGATGGAGCAGGAAATATTGAAGATGACGCAGTCGCTCGGCGTCGGCGCGCAGTTCGGCGGCAAATATTTCTGCCACGACGTGCGGGTGATCCGGATGCCGCGCCATGGCGCATCGCTTCCTATTGGCCTTGGCGTATCCTGCTCGGCCGACCGCCAGGTGCTTGGCAAGATCACGAAAGACGGCGTCTATCTCGAGGAGCTCGAGCATAACCCGGCGCAATATCTGCCCGCAGTCGAGCAGGCACTCGGCGGCGACGTCGTAAAAATCGATCTCAACCAGCCGATGAAGGAAATCCTCGCAACACTTTCAAAATATCCGATCAAGACCCGGCTATCGCTGACCGGCACCATGATCGTCGCGCGCGATTCTGCGCATGCCAAATTGCGCGAGCGGCTGGAGAAGGGCGAGCCGCTGCCGGACTATTTTAAAAACCACCCGGTCTATTACGCCGGTCCGGCCAAGACGCCCGACGGTTATGCGTCGGGCGCGTTCGGCCCGACCACCGCGGGACGCATGGATTCCTTCGTCGATCAGTTCCAGGCCGCCGGCGGATCGATGGTGATGCTGGCAAAGGGCAACCGGGCGCCCGCCGTGCGCGAGGCCTGCAAGAAGCACGGCGGCTTTTATCTCGGCTCGATCGGGGGTGCGGCGGCAAACCTCGCCGAGCACTGCATCAAGAAGGTCGAGGTGGTCGAATATCCCGAGCTCGGCATGGAAGCGATCTGGCGCATCGAGGTCGTGGATTTCCCGGCCTTCATCATCATCGATAACAAGGGCAATGATTTCTTCAAGGAATTGAACCTGGGGTGAGAATTGAAGCCCGCGCGTATCTTGCTGTGCCATGAGGCCTTGAGCTGAGGAAATAATGATCGAATGGTTCGACGACCTGAAGTTAGGGATGCGCTTCAAGAGCGGTAAGACGACGGTCTCCAGGGAAGACATCCTGCGCTTCGCCGCCGAGTTCGACCCGCAGCCGTTTCACCTCGATGAAGAGGCGGCGAAACAGACGGTCTTCAAGGGACTTGCCGCTTCGGGATGGCACACCGCCGCCATCGCCATGAATCTCGCGGTTCTAGTGCGGCCATTCGGGCCGCATCCGCTTCTCGGAGCGGGTGTCGATGACCTTCGATGGCCGAAACCGGTGCGGCCCGGCGACACGCTTCACCTCGAAGGCGAGGTGGTCGAACTGGTCCCGTCGAAAACCAAGCCGCAAGGCATCGTGCGCGTCAAATGGACCGCCTATAACCAGCACGGCGAAGCGGTCTACACCTTCAACCCGATCGGAATCGTACCGCGCCGCCCTGCCTGAGGGCAGCACGGCCATGATTTCTTCAAGGAGTTGAGTTTGGGGTGAGGGTGCTCAGCCGTGTCCCGGATGCTGCGCAGCGCCATCAGCGCGTTACGCGCGTCTTCGACGCGCTATGGTGGTGCGCTACTGTTCCGGGGTCCATTGCCGCGGCGTGGGTCTCGGCTCTGCGGCGCAGCGCTGCGCCGCATCCGGGACACGAGAACGGTGGCTTACGCCCGCGTTCCCGTAAACGAAAAACTGCCCATCGGGCCGATGCCCATCTCGCCCGACATGCTGTCGCCCGAAACCTTGCCGGAAAATTCCAGCGTCAGCGGCATCGGGTTTGATATCGAGACCTTCCAGGCGACGTCGTCGCCATTGGCGGTGCCGTCGAAAATCTCGGTGGAATTGCCGTCGGCGCCTTGCGTGCCGGTCAGCGTGCCGCCCGCGCTCTTTACGCTTAGCGTCGCCTTGCGCTCGCCCATCGGCGTCGACATCACAAGATTCCAATTTCCGTCCACCGCCATAGCCTGGTCTCCTCAATTCTAGTGTTTCGCAAAACCAAAAATGGTTTCGGGACTTTGGGTAAGCTCCGGAGGCTGTATAGCGCATCTCGCGGCTCAAGCCGAATCCTCTCAGGGACGCTTGGTCAGGCGCTGATGGAACGAAGCCGATTGGTGACGAGGATGCGGAACGCCAGATATTGCACGGCAAAGGCCAAGACCTTGGCGCCGATCGCGACGACGGAGATGTAGAACGCCCACAGCTTGAGGTCGCCGGTCGAGGCGACCGCGATGACGCCCAAGCCGAGCGCGAACATCAGCGCCGCCCAGGCGTAGCCGGCGATGCTGATATATTCCGGAATGGTCTCGGTCGCGACCTGTGGCAGGTAGCGCAGCATCCAGCCGCGCTTGAGCATGATCGCGCCGATCGCGAAATGCGCGATCGCGGGTTTTGCCAGCACGAAGCTGGGATCCCGGGTCAGGATCGTGGCGGCACCGAGCACGATCACCAGTGCGAGGCTGGCATAGGTCATGAAGGCGAGCGGCTTTCCGCTCAAACGTGCGTGGGCGACCTGGGCCAGCGCGCCGGCGATGGCGACCGCAGTCGCCAGCGCGACATTGCCGGTGACGAGGTAGATGGCGAGGAAGATGATCGCCGAGAGGAAATCGGTGCCGAGCCTGACAAGGATGTCCTTCATCTAAGCTTCCTCTGTCTCGATCAGGTCGAGGGGACGGCACCGGCGGGAGCGGTTCCGTATTTCGCCTTACGGTACTGCGGATACCATTTGGTGAAATAAACGGCGCTGTTGCGGGCGGCGAAGGCGATCGCAAGGCCCAACCAGAGCGGCAGGCCCGGCACATAGAGCATCGCCAGATTGGCAACCATCATCACCAGGGCGGCGGCGGTCCAGGCGGCGGTGATGATGTAGTTGGCGCGCAGGAAGCCGGGCATCGCGGCGGTCTCGGCGGCCACCGCCTCACGCGCGTATTGCAGGGTGAACGGGCGGCCGATCAGCATCGAGGTCAGCGAGATCGCGAATATGCCGGTGTCGATCGAAAGCTTCACGGCCGAATTGCCCAAGCTCGGATCGATCAGCGTGAGGTAGAGCCCGAGGGCGGCGAAAAGGACAGCCGAGCCGGCGCCGAGCCATTTGAGCGATCGGCCGCGAATGAAATCGAGCGCAATGACCGCAAGGCCGATCGCGGCGGCGGCAAACACGCCCGCCTTGGCGGAGGTCAGCAGCATCAGCGACGCAAAGGCGCCGTAGGGGGCAAGGATCAGGAAAATCGCCATGCGTAGCCTCGGCTATCTTTCCACTGTAAAGATGCGCTTAACGCAACGGAATGACGTGGTCAAGTGAAATCTTTACGATGTAAAAATAAGGCCGTATAACGCGTTAGATGGCAAAAAAAGCAGCCACAGCC
>JBATYU010000382.1:0-5023 GCA_049674245.1 Bradyrhizobium sp.
AGAGGGTGAACTCGATCTTGCGGCGATCGCGGATCCGCGGGCGCTGGCTGATGTCGATCACGCCGTGGTTCGCGCCTGCTGCGGCGTCGCTGAAACCGGATCGGTGCTGCTGACGGACGTGGACCTGAAGGTAAATGCGCTGGCCTATCTCGCGCAGCACCTGATCGTTCTGCTCGATCCGGCCGATATCGTCGTCAACATCCACAGCGCCTACGCCCGGCCGGAGTTTCGGGAGCGCTGTTACGCCGTCTTCCATTCAGGTCCTTCCGCCACCGCCGATATTGAGGGCGTGCTGATCCTAGGAGCGCAGGGCGTGCGCTCGCTGTCGGTTCTGCTGGTGCCCAGGAATTCCGGCGAGCTTGATCCAGCGCAAAGTGGTCAACCCGTCCGACGACTATCCTGAAACATGGCCGGGACAGGCCATGAGGAGACTCCGATGTTTCAGGTCCGAATTCACGGCCGCGGGGGGCAGGGGGTCGTCACTGGAGCCGAGATGCTCTCGGTCGCGGCTTTTTTCGAGGGGCGGCACGCCCAGGCTTTCCCGAGCTTTGGATCCGAGCGCACCGGTGCTCCCGTCGTGGCGTTCTGCCGCATCGCCGACAACGAAATCAGGCTGCGAGAACCAATTCTCGAGCCGGACTGCCTGATTGTGCAGGATCCGACCCTGTTCAAGGTGATCGACGTGTTCGCGGGCCTGCGCGGCGATGGCTACCTCTTGGTCAACACCAACAAGACCTTCGCCGAACTCCATATTCAGCAGGTCGCCGAACGACTGCCGAAAGGTCATGCCGTCATCGTGCCGGCAACCGAATTCGCGATGAAGCATGTCGGCCGCCCGGTGCCGAACGCGGCGCTGCTCGGCGCGTTTGCCGCGCTGACCCGGTTCGTTCGCCTCGAAAGCGTCGAACGCGCGATTGCAGAGGCTTTCCCCGGCAAGATCGGCGCCGCCAATATCGCCGCGGCCCGGGCGGCGCATGATTTCGTCCTGATGCAGCAACGCGCCGAAAGCGCAGCCTGAGGAGCGGTCCGATGCTCAAGCAAATCGAAGGCTCGCATGCGATGGCCGAAGCCATCGCGCTGTGCCGCCCGGAGGTGATCTGCGCCTATCCGATCACGCCGCAGACCCACATCGTCGAAGGCCTCGGCGAACTGGTGAAGGACGGCTCTCTGGTCGATTGCGAATATATCAATGTCGAAAGCGAGTTCGCGGCACTGTCAGTGGCGATCGGCGCTTCCGCCGCCGGTGCCCGCGCCTACACCGCGACCGCCTCGCAGGGACTGCTGTTCATGGCGGAGGCGGTCTATAACGCCTCGGGCCTCGGCCTCCCCATCGTGATGACGCTCGGCAATCGCGCGATCGGCGCGCCGATCAATATCTGGAACGATCATTCGGATGCGATGTCGATGCGTGACGCCGGATGGCTGCAACTGTTTGCCGAGACCAACCAGGAAGCCGTCGACCTGCACATTCTGGCGTTCCGGCTCGCCGAAGAGCTGTCGATGCCGGTGATGGTCTGCGTCGACGGTTTCATCCTAACCCATGCGATGGAACGGATCGACATCCCCACGCAGGAGCAGGTTGACGCCTATCTGCCGCCTTACGATCCGGTGCAGGTGCTCGACCCTGCCGAACCCGCGTCGATCGGCGCAATGGTTGGGCCGGAAGCCTTTACCGAGGTCCGCTTCCTCGCGCATTACAAGCAGACGCTGGCGCTAAAACTCATCCCCGAATTCTCCGACGAATTCAGAAAAGCGTTTGGCCGCGAGTCCGGCGGACTGTTGCGCACTTACCGTGCCGAGGACGCCGACATGCTGGTGGTCGCGATGGGTTCGGTTTGCGGCACCATCAAGGACACCATCGATGAGATGCGCGAGGATGGCATTCGCATCGGCCTCGTCGTCATCGTTTCCTTCCGGCCGTTTCCGGTCGACGCTTTACGCAACGCTCTCGCGAGCGCAAAGGATGTCGTCGTCGTGGAGAAGAGCATCGCAGTCGGCATGGGTGGACAGCTCGCCAACAATGTCGATGTCGCGCTGCGCAATTTGCCGCGGCCGCCGCGACTGCACTCGTCGGTGGCCGGCCTCGGCGGCCGCGCCATTACCCGCACCTCGCTGCATCGCCTGTTCCGGCAGGCCAGCGTGCAGCCCTGGGAAGGCACCAATTTTCTCGACCTCAACGAACGCGTGGTCGGCCGCGAGATTCATCGCACCCGCAAGAATCGGCGGTCGGGACCGACGGCCGAGAACATCCTGCGGCAATTGGCCGAAGCTGGCCTACCGGCAGCCGAGTGAGGAACAGGCCATGACCCCTCCCGTCACAACGCTCCCATCAGCAGATGCCGTGCAGAAGCTGAAATATTATCAGAAGGGCACCTTCACCGTCGGCAACCGGCTGGTAGCGGAAGAGGAACGCTCGGTGCAGGCCTCGCAGGCGCGATCGAATGCGCTGACCTGCGGTCACCGCGCCTGTCAGGGATGCGGCGAGGCGCTGGGCGCGCGCTACGCCATCGATGCGGCGATGCGCGCCACCAACAACAACCTGATCGCCGTCAACGCGACCGGGTGCCTGGAAGTCTTCACCACGCCTTACCCGGAAACCTCGTGGCAATTGCCTTGGCTGCATTCGCTGTTCGGCAATGCGGCGGCGGTCGCGACCGGCGTCGCCGCAGCCATGCGTGTCAAGAAGCGGCCGGAGGTGCGGGTGATCGCGCAGGGTGGCGACGGCGGCACCACCGACATCGGTTTCCAGTGCCTGTCCGGCATGTTCGAGCGCAACGATGACGTGCTCTACATCTGCTACGACAATGAAGGCTACATGAATACGGGCGTGCAGCGATCGTCCGCCACGCCGCCGACCGCGCGCACCGCAACCACGGCTGCCGTAGGTCCGGAGCCGGGCAACGTCTTCGGCACCGGAAAGTCGGTGCCGAAAATCGCCGTTGCCCACAACATTCCCTATGTCGCCACCGCCACCGTCGCCGACCTGCACGATCTCGAACGCAAGGTGATTAAGGCGATGTCGATCCACGGCGCCCGCTACATCCAGATCAACGTGCCTTGCCCGCTCGGCTGGGGCTCCGCCTCGCATGACACCATCCGGCTGGCGCAGCTTGCTGTCGAGTGCGGGCTTTATCCGATCTTCGAGGCCGAGCACGGCAAGGTCACCCAGGTGCGCAAGATCCGCCGCCAGATTCCGGTGCAGGAATATCTGAAACTGCAGCGCCGCTTCGCGCATCTGTTCAAGGGCGGCACCGAAGATCCGCGGGTCGCGCGGATGCAGGCGATATGCGACGCCCATATCGCTGAATACGGACTGGTCGACGCAACCGGCAAGGAAGGGTGAAGGCATCCACCATGGAACATCCGTTCGCCATTACGCTCGACGTCGGCACGTCGCTCATCAACCACACCGGCTCCTGGCGCACGCTGCGGCCCGAATACGTTCATCGCCTGCCGCCTTGCAATCATGCCTGTCCGGCTGGCGAGGACATTCAGGG
Source organism: Bradyrhizobium sp. (assembly GCA_049674245.1). Classification (GTDB taxonomy): domain Bacteria; phylum Pseudomonadota; class Alphaproteobacteria; order Rhizobiales; family Xanthobacteraceae; genus Bradyrhizobium. Next base: position 3,498 of record JBATYU010000382.1, read on the forward strand.
CTGGCTGGCTTATGCCGAAAGCGGAGACTACGAAGCGGCCTGGCGTTCCCTGACCGAAAACAACCCGCTGCCCGCGATCATGGGGCGGGTTTGCTACCACCCCTGCGAGAGCGCGTGCAATCGTGCGGTGCTCGACACCTCGGTCGGCATCAATTCCGTCGAGCGCTTCCTCGGTGATCTCGCCATCAAGAATGGCTGGCGTTTTGCGGCGCCCACCACGGTATCAGGCAAGAAGGTGCTGATCGTCGGCGCCGGGCCGTCGGGCCTGTCCGCCGCCTATCACCTGGCGCGGCTCGGCCATGCCGTCACCATCAACGAAGCAGGTCCCGCGCCGGGCGGCATGATGCGTTTTGGGATTCCCAAATACCGCCTGCCTCGCGATGTGCTCGATGCCGAAGTCAAGCGCATCGAGGATCTCGGCGTCGTCATCAACTACAACGCTAGGGTCGCGAATATCGCGCAATCCATGAAGGAGGGTGGCTTCGATGCGGCGTTCCTCGCCGTCGGCGCCCACATCGCCAAGCGCGCCTATATTCCGGCCGGCGAAGCGGCAAAGGTACTGGACGCTGTTCAGGTGTTGCGCTCGATGGAGGGCGAGGAAAAACCGCTGCTCGGCCGCAAGGTCGTGGTCTATGGCGGCGGCAATACCGCGCTCGATGTCGCCCGGACCGCGAAGCGGCTGGGCGCGGAGGAAGCCGTCATCGTCTATCGCCGCACCCGCGACCGCATGCCCGCCCATGATTTCGAGGTCGAGGAGGCGATCGAAGAGGGCGTGATGATGAAATGGCTGTCGACGATCAAGAACGTCGAGGCCGGATCGATCACCGTCGAGAAAATGGCGCTCGACGACAAGGGCTTTCCGCAGCCGACCGGCGAATTCGAAACCCTGCTGGCGGATTCAGTCGTGCTCGCGCTCGGCCAGGATGTCGATCTGTCGTTGCTGCAGGGAGTGCCGGGGCTGGAGGTCAAGGACGGCGTCGTCCAGGTTGGCCCCAATATGATGAGCGGGGTTGGCGGCATTTTCGCAGGCGGCGATATGGTGCCGTCCGAACGCACTGTTACGGTTGGCGTCGGCCACGGCAAGAAAGCCGCCCGTCATATCGATGCCTGGCTGCGCGGCGAAATTTACGCAGCGGCCCCGAAGCACGAGATCGCTTCCGCCGACAAGCTCAACACCTGGTACTATGGCGAAGCGCCAAAGACGCTTCAACCGGTACTGGAACTGGCGCGCCGCACCTCGACCTTCGAGGAGGTCGTGAAGGGCCTCGACGAGAGCAACGCGCTTTATGAGGCGCGTCGTTGCCTGTCCTGCGGAAACTGCTTCGAGTGCGACAATTGCTACGGCGTATGTCCCGACAATGCCGTGATCAAGCTCGGGCCGGGCATGGGTTTCGAGTTCAACCTCGACTACTGCAAGGGCTGCGGCATCTGCGCCCAGGAATGCCCCTGCGGTTCCATCCAGATGATCCCGGAAGCGATTTAAACAACGTGTGATTTATCTCTCGTTGAAGGACCGCTTGTGGCGC
>JBATYU010000383.1:0-2153 GCA_049674245.1 Bradyrhizobium sp.
CGCACGCAAGATGCATCAGCGGTTCTAAGAATTTTCGTTCGTCACCCCAAAAAGACTTTTGCAACAATATCTGCCAATTCCGGACTCATGCATCGTAGTGCGTCCTATTCTGTCATGTCGTCGGCGCTCGCAAGCAATGACTGTGGGGACTATCAGGCCGATCGCCTTGGTGGTTTTGAGATTGACGACCAACTCGTATTTGGTTGACGCCTGTACGGGAAGATCTGCCGGTTTCTCGCCCTTGAGGATGCGATCGACATGGCTTGCCGCGAGCCGATATTCGTCGATGTAATTTGGTCCGTACGATGTCGAGCCTCCTGCGACGGCACCCAAGACGTACTCCCGCAGCACCCAACATTGTTGCTGAAAACGTCTTGAGAAATCGTGTGCATCGCAGCAAAAACATAGACCAGCGCAAGTCTAACTCATCGCTCCAACCGCCTGTCGAAACGGAAGAATTGCGGTATCGAGCGCCGCACAAATTCTCCTTCGGACTCTTTTCCGCTTGCTCGCTCAGTGCGAGTGCTGTCCCGCGTTTTGTCGTGAAATCCACGTTAACTGCTGTTAATGTTCCGCTCGGGCTTGGGTGATGGCAATTACAATTCGTTTTGGGAGGGTTAACGTGTGTAGAAATCTGCAAGCCTATCTTTATGCCTCTGCGGTAGCCGGGCTATTGTCGGTTGCGACCACGAATGCGTTCGCCGCCGCGCCATGCATGGGTCCGGGAGCGCCGACCAACACGCAGACGAAATGTCTGACGGCGATTCAGATACCGGGAATCCCGCTGCAGTCGTTCGACATCAGCTGGGTCAATCCGAAGCGCGCCGAAATGTATTTCGCGGACCGCTCCAATGCCGGGGTCGACGTCATCGATACCCAGACCCTCACGTGGAAGCGGCGGCTCCCCGGCTTCGTGGGGGCTGTCCACAACCCCAACGGCACCGTCAACAACAACGTTTCGGGACCGGACGGCGTCGTGAGCCACGGCCGCTGGCTCTACGCGGGCGACGGCGACAGCACCCTCAAGGTGTTTGATCTTGATGGGGCTTCGACGGCCGTGGTCAGCGTTCCGACCGGCGGAACCACGCGGGTGGACGAAATGGCCCTGACATCGAACGGCAAGCTGCTGCTCGCGGCCAATAACGCCGAGGATCCACCCTTCGCGACGCTGTTCACGGCAAACGGGAACGCCGCCAAGAACAGCGTCAGCAAAATCGCCAGGATCATTGTTGATCAGACGATCATACCCCAGGGCTTTGGGCTGTCGCTCGAGCAGCCTACCTGGGATCCGACGACGAAGCGCTTCTTCACCTCGATACCGATCATCGCCAACAACCCGTCCGGATGCAATTACGGGCAGCTTTCCGGACCGATCACCTGCCACGGCGGCGTCCTCGTGATCGATCCGAAAACCGTGACGGGGCCAACCACGCAACTAGGCGCATTCAATCCGGCGACCAACACTGGCGTCATCGCGCTCAATAGCTGCTCGCCGAACGGCTCCACGGTTGGTCCGGACGCTAACATCCTGCTCGGCTGCACGCCGCAGAACAATCCGAGCGACGTGATCCAGCTGGTGATCAACGCGGTCAGCAAGAAGCAGACCCCCATCCCCAACATCACCGGGTCCGACGAGGTATGGTTCAACGCGGGCGACGACCGCTACTACACGGGGTCAAGCCGGAACTGCAAGATGTTCCCGCCCCCCGGCGGCAACTGCGCCGCCGCGAGCCAGGAGGCGGCCGTGCTCGGGGTGATCGATGCCAAATCCAACAAGCTGATCGAAACCGTCCCGCAAAGCTCCAATTCGCATTCGGTGGCGGCCGATTCCAAGCGCAACCTGATTTTCGTTGCGCAGGTTGCACCGGCTTCGGTTGTCATCGGCGGCGACACGACTCCTGTTGGAGCAGGCCTTTGCGGCCAAGCCACCAACGGATGCGTCGCGGTCTTCCAGCATAAGGTCAAGGGCAAGGATGACGACGACAACCAGGACGACGACGTTGAGCAAGACTGAGAACTCGACGCGACTGGACAATTCAGCCCAACGCGACCAGGGAACTCAGCGCCTCTGACATTTGTCGCATGCATCGCGACGAGAGGCCAGGCAAAGCCTGGCCTCTCGTCGATTTCAGCCGCTCGAGAGTGCCTTGCCG
>JBATYU010000384.1:0-4396 GCA_049674245.1 Bradyrhizobium sp.
GGTATCGGGCGAGCCCGCCGCCCCGCCTCCACCGCCGCGCCGGCCGAGCCGGTCGGTCGCGGCCGATGACCCGCTCTCGATGAACTTGACGGAGCCCAGGCCGGATAGCCACGGACCTGATCGGTTGATGCTGGTCCAGAGCCCTCCGTTGGCCCTTCCACGCCCGTCGGAAACCGAAAGAGCCGTTGGGCATTGGCTCGCAAGGTGCCGCGCCAGTGTGACCTCAGGCGTTGGCTTCATCCTCGGTCGCGAGAGCCTTGCCGAGCAAAACGCCGGCGGTGACAGTCTGATGTCGCGGACTGGGTCGGCGTATGAGCATGAGTTGCGGACCGGGCTTCGGATCCTCCTCATTGCCGGCGTGTTGGGCGGCGGCTGGCTCGCGCTCGTGCCTCTGGCGGGCGCGGTCGTGGTGCCCGGCAATCTCGTCGTTCAATCCAACGTCAAGACCATCCAGCATCCGACCGGTGGTGTGGTCGCGGAGATCAAGGTTCATGATGGCATGCATGTCGAGGCCGGCGACTTGCTGGTCCGGCTCGATGCCACTCAGACCCAGGCCAATCTTCAGATGGTGAACAAGCAACTCGACGAGTTGCGCGCGCGGATCGCGCGGCTGATCGCCGAGCGCGACGGCTTGGATCAGCCCGAGATGCCTGCTGAACTGGAAGCTCGATCGGGTGAAGATAATGTCAGGAGCCTGCTGAGGTCAGAAAATTCGCTGTTCAAGGCGCGGTTCAGCGCGCGAAAGAGCCAGAAGGATCTGTTGCAAAGCCGGGTCGCGCAATTGACCGAGGAGATTTCCGGCCTCGACGCCCAGGTCGATTCCAAGGCGAAGCAGCTCGAACTGATCGCAGGCGAACTCACGGGGGTCCAGGACCTCTACGACAAGCGCCTGGTGCCGCTGACGCGGCTCACGACGCTGCAGCGAGAGGCGGCGCGGATCGAAGGCGAACGCGGACAGCTGACCTCTGCGATCGCCGAGACGAAATCGAAGATTGGCGAGGCCCAGCTTCAGATCGTCCGTATCGATCAGGATTTTCGCACCGAGGTGGTCAAGGAGCTTGGCGAGACCCAGGGCAAGGAAGCCGAGTTGGTGGAACGTGGCGTCGCGGCAAAGGATCAGCTCGACCGCATCGAGATACGCGCGCCGACCTCGGGGGTGATCCATCAGCTTTCCACCCACACGATTGGAGGCGTCATTCGCGCGAGCGATTCCATCATGGAAGTGGTTCCGGATTCCGATGAACTACTGGTCGAGACGAGGCTGCAACCCAACGATATCGACCAGGTGCGCCTGGGACAAAAGGCGTTCGTCCGCTTCTCTGCATTCAACCAGCGCACCACGCCGCAGCTCACCGGTACGGTGGCCTACGTGTCGGCCACCACCAGCCACGACCAGGCGGCTCAAGGCGGGGTACAAGGCGGGGTACAGGGGTCCTTTTTTACGGTCAGGGTCGTGCTGGCAGACGAAGAACGGCGTCGGCTGGGCGGCCTGCAGCTTGTCCCCGGCATGCCCGCTGAAGTCTTCATGCAGACGGGTAGCCGGACCATGATGAGTTACCTGCTGAAGCCGATCACCGATCAGATGCAGCGCGCGTTCGTAGAGCAATAGAGCATGATCCGGAAAAGTGAGCCTTACTTTCGCCGCCGGGCGGCCGGCGTGGCGTCGACCACGTTGTCGACTTCCTCGCGCCAGCGCAGGATTTCCATCGCGAGCACCGGATGATTGAAGCCTTTGAGATGCAAATCGTCGAGCGGGGCGGCCTCGACCCATTGCTCGACCATGCCATAGGCGCGTCTGGAGACGACAATCTGGCCGGCCTTCGCCTCGTCGCACAGCCGTGACGCCAGGTTGGTGACGCTGCCGATCGCGGCATATTCGAGCCGCTGTTCGAATCCGATCTGGCCGAGCGTGGCGTAGCCGACCGCGATGCCAAGCCCAAAGCCGAGGCTGTGGCCGCGGTTGCGCCACTTCTGGGTCAGGAGTCCGATGGTGTCGCGCATCTCGACCGCCATCTTGACGGCGCGCTTGGTGTGATCGGGAAACTGGATCGGCGCATTGAACAGGATCATCACGCCATCGCCGGCATAGCGGTCGAGCGTGCCCTCGTAGCGGAAGATCAACTCGCCAAGGGCTGCGTGATATTCGCGCAGCACGTTCATGGCTTCCTCGGGCTCGGTCGCTTCGGTGAAAGCGGTGAAGCCGCGCAGGTCGCAGAACACCACGGTGACTTCGCGGCGGTGGCTGTCGAGCAGCGAGTCGTGTCCGTCCGAGGACGCGATCAGCTGGGCGACTTGCGGCGCCAGGAAGCGTTCGAGCCGCCTGATGCGCTCGATCTCGGCGAGCTGGGTTTCGACCCGCTCCTCGAGCGACTTGTTCCAGTTCTTGAGCTGCTCGGTCTGTGCCTCGAGCTTGCTCGCTTGCTGCTGGACGGTGGAGTGGGCCGACGCCAGTTCGCGGCCCTTGTGGTCCACTTCGCTAAATAGCCGCGCGTTGCGCATCGCGAGCACCGATTGGTGCGCGAAGGTCCGCATCAATCCGATCAGGTTCGGCGAGAACTCGCCGGCGCTCCGCCGCAGCACCACCAGCGATCCCAGCACGCCCTGCTGGTCGACCAGCGGCACCACCAGAACGGAATGAAAGCCGGCCTCGATCGCGACGTCCCGCAACAGATGATCGGCGGCGACATCGAGATCGGCAATCGCGATCGGCTCGCCTCTGGTCGCCGCCTGACCGAGCAGGCTTTCTTCTTCATCGATCGAGAGATGCTGCCCCTCGACCGATTTGTCGATGCCGTTGGCTTCGACCAGATTGAACTGATGCTTGGCTGCGTCATAGCCGTAGATCAGCACCGCGTCGGCGTGAGTAATCTCCAGCGCGCGGGCCGCAACCGTCGGCAGCACGGCATTGAGATCGAGCGAGGAGGCGACCGCGCGGCCGACCTCTTCAAGCACTTTCAGCTCGTTGATCGACTGCGCGAGGTCGCGGGTGCGCTCTTCCACCTTGGTTTCGAGGCCGGAATAGGTCTCCTTGAGCTGGCCGGCCATGCTGTTGAACTGTTCGGCGAGTTCTTCCAGCTCGTCCTTGGTGCGGACGTCGATGCGGTGACTGAAATCGCCGGCGCCGAGCCGCCGCGCGCCGGTGCGCAGCGCCGTGATCGGGATCAGCATCCGGCGTGCCAGCAGCGTGCCGGCAAGGATCGCAACCACAAGCCCGAGCCCGATCAATAGCGCGACCCGTACCAGTTGATCGCGGATCGGCGCCAAGGCCTGAGCGGTCGGCTGCTCGAAGAACACGGTCCAGCCGAGTTTCGGCACGGTGCTCGACGCGGTCAGAACCGGATGGCCTTCGGTGTCGGTGCCCGATGCCGTCGCCTGGCGGTTCGGCGTCATCAACATCGCGACCTGCGGCAGGGCCGAGAGATCCGACGCGATCTCCGGTCCCTTGGTCGAAGATGCCAGCACCTGGCCACGCGGATCGACCAAATAAGCGAAAGCGGTCTTGCCGACCTGCGCGTCGCCCAGGAAGTCGGAGAGGAAACGAACATCGATTTCGGCGACGGTGACGCCGGCATTGAAGCCGGAATGCGCCACCGCGATCGACATATAAGGTCGCGAATTGGTGAAATAGGCAGGTTGGTAGCTGACGCCGCGGGAAACGGTTTCGGTAAATCGGCCGTCCCGCGAAAAATCCACGTTGCTGCCGACCGAAATCGCGGTGCGCGACAGCCGAAGCTGCTCGCGGCCCTGGCCGTTGAGCTGCGAGAGCTGACTGACAGCGGACACCTGGTTCAACAGCTGCGCATAGTCGGAACGGCGCTGCTCGAGCGTCACGACGCTGGCGCGGGTAACCCAGCTGATCTGGCGCTCCAGCTCCGCGATCGATTGCTCGATCCGCTTCGACGTCGCCTCCGCCTTTTCCGACATGGCGTCGGTGAGCGAGGTCTTGGTCGCGCGGTAGCTGATCCACGTTTCCATGGTGCCGTTGACGGCGAGCACGAACACGACGAGGCCGACCAGCGAGACGACGTATTTGGCGAACAGACCCTCGCGCAAGAACCAGATTTTATCCTTGACCCCGATCATCCAGACCCTCGGGCGCATACGCAACAAATCGCCGCGGCGGTGCCGATTCCGGAGGCTGCCGCGTCAATATGGCCATCCTGGCCGGAACCTGTTTAGCACAGATTATGGGATATCGCCGGGGGTCCGCCGGCGTGGTTAGCGCTGATCCACCCCAATTTGGGGCTATTTTCTAGGCGAGCTAGCGCTATTGCCGGTTGAACAATTGACGCAATACCTCGTTCATCGGCTGGCTGTCCTGACGCGCCTGCGGCGGAGGCGGCGGATCGTCTTGGGCCGGCGGCGAGGCCGCGGGCTGCTGCTGTTGCGGAACGAG
>JBATYU010000385.1:0-4074 GCA_049674245.1 Bradyrhizobium sp.
TCGGCGCTCGGGTTTGTCGAGGTCGGCACCGCGAAGGTCTATGATGGCAGCAGGACAGTACGTTACCTGTCCCATTCGCTTGGGCGGCGGATCTAGCGCGTTATCGACCGACGCGCCGTTCTTGAGCGGGCGTTCGCGTTTTACGCGGCACTCGCCGGCGGCAGCGCCAGCACCGAATAGATCGCCGGCGCATCGCGCGAGGCGCGCAACTTCTTGGCGACATCGACATCGCGCAGCAGCCGCGCGATTCGCGCCAGCGCTTTCAGGTGATCGGCGCCGGCGCCTTCCGGCGCCAGCAGCAGGAACACCAGGTCGACCGGCTGGCCGTCCATCGCCTCGAAATCGATCGGGCGCTCGAGCCGCGCGAACAAACCGAAAATCTTTTCCAGCTTCGGCAGCTTGCCGTGCGGGATGGCGACGCCATAGCCGACGGCGGTGGTCCCCAGCTTCTCGCGCTGCAGCAGAACCTCAAAAACCGCCCGCTCGTTCTGCCCGGTCAGGCTCGCCGCCCGCGCTGCCAGTTCCTGCAGCGCCTGCTTCTTGCTGTTGACCTTCAGAGCCGGGAGAATCGCCTCGGGTGCGACCAGATCGGTAATCGTCATAGGGCGTTCCGAGGTGAATTGACCGTCAGGTTGCGAAATAGGTTTTAGCGGGCCGGCGTCAAGAAGCCGTGGCGGGGGGCGGGCTTGCACCCGGGGTCCTGATTTGAGGGGCTTCTACTCCAACGTTTGGCCGGTGCCAACTCCCACAAGGCTGTTCCTGCACTGTATCCTCAAAGCTGATAAACCCAGGCCGATTGGCCCCAAAACAGCCCGAAAGCGCCTAACCGGTAACCGCCGGTGGGTCGATCCAGCCGACATTGCCGTCGGTGCGCCGGTAAATGATGTTCACCCGGCCGCTGGAGCCATGCTGGAACACCAGACAGGCAGCGCCGGTCAGGTCCAACTCCATCACAGCCTCGCTGACCGACAGCCGCTTCAGCGACGTGGTCGCCTCCGCAATGATGACGGGGTTGTACCCGGTGACTTCCTCGTCGCCTTCGCCGGGGGCCTCGATGATGTAGCTGGGCGCATCGAGCGTAGGCGCCATCATTTCTGCCATCGCTGCGGAAGCCGCGTGCGCCTTGCGCGCCGAACGGTCCTTCAGCCGGCTCTTATAGCGCCGCAAGCGCTTTTCGATCATCAGCAGCGCCTGATCGGCGCTGGCATAGGCGTCGGCGGCGTTGGACTCCGCCTCGAGCGTAATGCCGGAATCCAGATGCAGCGAGCAGTCGGTGCGGAAACCGAAGCCGTCCTTGCTCAGCGTGATGTGGCCGGAATAATTGCCGTCAAAATATTTGCGTAAGACTTCCTCGGTGCGCCCGCTGACGCGCCCGCGCAGCGCCTCGCCGACGTTGATGCTTTTGCCAGAAATCCGGAGGGTCATGTTGATGCCTCGATAGATTTTTGTAAGCAGAAAGCAACACTAATCCGATTCGGCCAAGGCGCAACTCAGGCCAGACGCCGCTCGCGGGAAAACTCAGGTCGGCAGCAACAGCGAGCTTTGCTTGTCGCGGCGGCGTTGCACCGAAGACGGAATTCGCATGGCTTCCCGGTATTTCGCGACCGTGCGACGGGCGATATCAATGCCCGATGCGCGCAATCGTTCCACGATGGTGTCGTCCGAGAGAATTGCGCTGACGCCCTCCGCGTCGATCAACTGCTTGATGTGGTGACGTACGGCTTCTGCCGAGTGCGCCTCGCCGCCATCGGCCGAGGCGATCGAGGCGGTGAAAAAATATTTCAATTCGAAAGTGCCGCGATTGGTCGCCATGTATTTGTTGGCGGTGACGCGCGACACCGTCGATTCGTGCATCTGGATCGCATCCGCCACTGCCTTGAGATTGAGCGGCCGCAAGTGCGCGACACCATGGGTAAAGAAGCCATCCTGTTGCCGCACGATCTCGGTCGCGACTTTCAGGATAGTGCGGGCGCGCTGATCGAGCGCGCGCACCAGCCAGGTCGCGTTCTGCAGGCAATCGGAGAAGTAGGATTTGTCGCCGTCCTTGCGGATGGTTTTCGACAGCTCGGTGTAATAGGTCTGATTGACCAGCACGCGCGGCAATGTGTCGCTGTTGAGCTCGACATGCCAACCGCCGTCGGGCCCGGGGCGCACATAGACATCGGGCACCATGGTCTGCAGGCGCGCGGCGCCGAATTTCAAACCCGGCTTCGGGTCGAGCCGCCTGATCTCGCCGATCATGTCGGCAATATCCTCGTCATCGACGCCGCAGAATTTGCGCAGCGAGACGATGTCGCGCTTGGCCAACAGATCGAGGTGCTCGACCAAAGCCTGCATCGCCGGGTCGTAGCGGTTGAGCTCGCGGAGCTGGATCGCCAGGCATTCGCTTAAATTCCGCGCGCAGACGCCCGGCGGATCGAACTTCTGCAGCACTGCGAGCACGGCCTCGACGTCCTCGGGCGATGCGCCGAGCCGCTCGGCGGCCTGACCGAGATCGCCGGGCAAATAGCCCGCCTCATCCACGAGATCGATGAGGTATTGGCCGATCATGCGCTGTGCAGGCTGAGCGAAGGCCACGGCCAGTTGCTCGGCGAGATGACCGCCGAGCGTCACTTCGGCCGCAACAAAGGCTTCAAGGTTGTAGTCGTCATCATTGGAGGCGCCGCCACCCCATTCGGTGTACGCGGTCGGCGCGGCGTCCTGGGCATGGCGCGCCGCCGCCTCCGCAGGCTCCTCGGAAAATACGTTGTCGAGGCGGGTATCCAGCGTCTGCTCGATCTCGGCACGGCTGCCGAGCTCGCGGTTCATCCACTCTTCCTGGGCCGGCTCGAAGCCATCCGCCGAGCCATTCATCATCTCGGAACGATCGGAACTGGTATCCTCGCCATCGGCCGCGCTGGCGGGGTCGGAATCGGAGAATTCGTTCCGTTCCGGGACCGGCTCGCCGGCCAGCGGCGGCTCGTTGCCATCGCTGGCGCGCTCCAGCAGCGGATTCCGCTCCAATTCCTCCTCGACAAAGGCCGAAAGGTCGAGATTGGAGAGCTGCAGCAGTTTGATGGCCTGCATCAACTGCGGCGTCATCACCAGTGACTGCGACTGGCGGAACTCTAATCTCTGCGTCAGCGCCATGGAGGCAAGAACGATCCCTGAAAACTGGTCCGATTCTTGCTTATCCTAGTCCAAAGCCGATGTACACGGCTTGACCGATTGGAAAATCTGATTCTAGCGCGATCGTCAGAAATGGTTATCGGTTTTCCGCACGCGCCCCAAAATTAGAGCCGGAATTCCTCGCCAAGGTAAAGGCGGCGGACATCCGGATCGTTGACGATCTCGTCCGGATTGCCTTCGGTCAGGATCTCGCCAGCATAGACAATGTAGGCGCGGTCGGTCAGGCCGAGCGTTTCCCGCACATTGTGGTCGGTGATCAAGACGCCGATGCCGCGATTGGTGAGGTGGCGGACGAGGTCCTGAATATCGCCCACCGCGATCGGATCGATACCGGCGAAGGGTTCGTCGAGCAGCATGTAATTGGGGCGGGTCGCGAGCGCGCGGGCGATTTCGACACGGCGCCGCTCGCCGCCCGACAGCGCGATCGACGGCGTTTTGCGCAGGCGCGTGATGTTGAATTCGTCGAGCAGCGAGTCGAGTTCCGCCTCGCGCCTTTTCCATGAGGGCTCGACGACTTCCAGCACCGCGCGGATATTTTGCTCCACAGTAAGGCCGCGAAAGATCGAGGCTTCCTGCGGCAGGTAACCGATGCCGAGCCGGGCGCGCTGATACATCGGCAGCCTGGTGACGTCATGGCCGTCGAGCTCGATGGCCCCGCGGTCTGCCTTGATCAGGCCTGTGATCATGTAGAATACCGTGGTCTTGCCGGCGCCGTTCGGGCCCAGCAAGCCGACAGCCTCGCCGCGCCGGACATAGATGCTGACGCCGCGCACGACCTGGCGGGTGTCAAAACTTTTTTCCACACCATGCACAGCCAGATAGCCCGGCCGCCGCAACAACTGCGGGCCGCCGGAGCCGTTGGTTCTGGCGGGCTTGCTGGCGGGTCTATTGGCAGGCGTGGGGCGG
>JBATYU010000386.1:0-4207 GCA_049674245.1 Bradyrhizobium sp.
CTGTCTTGATCTGAAAGGCCGGCGCACCACTGAGCGACGCCGACCGCGCTCGTTCCAGCTTTAGCAGGACTAAGTGACAGGCATGTACCAGGTAAAGAACAATCGGAGGCTCGCAAGGCAATTGATAGCTCACGTTTGTGCTCGCCCCGCCGTTATCGTCGACCTTTGCGACGCGGCAGCGTTTATTGGCATGCACGGCGACCGCACCCGGCTATGGGTCACTGCGGAGACCGCCGTCAAGTGCGCCGATCACAACCCCCTCGTAATCGACCAAGCCACCAAGACTCTCGAAAACGCGCTGCGCAGGGAAGGCATGCTCGATTAGCAACTGGTCTCCTTTACGGACCACGTCCAAATAGCCAAGCGCGCTATTGGACCCAAGCCCTCCCGGTCACCGCCATGCACTGTCAAGCGGCTTCGCCTCGCACCGATGACTGGGCATGATCTGCAGACTGCACGAACCAGCGTGAGCCGTAAGTGATGGCAAGCGCCGCCAACGCAAGACCAGTGGGCATTATGAGCGACCACAGTCCAACGTGGGCCTGACACCAGGCGCCAAGGCACGACCCGACAACGAAGCCCGCAATCGCTACTCCAGTGCGCCGCGCTCGCGCCACGGCCTTGGCGCGTCCGCCCGGGTCCCTTCCGAGCCACACCTCACCAAGATCCAGTACAAATCGAGTCAAGTTGGTAGTCATCACCGCGGTGGACGGCGCGTCCTTGAGCGAGACTTGCACAAGAGCGTTTTGTACAGCCATCGCGGAAACGCCGAGCATGGCAGCAAATATCATGATCGCCGCGTTCGGATCGGCCGCGGAGCCAACCCCGATGCAGATCGCGAAAAGGCCGGAAAGGAGCAGAAACTGCAGGAGCAGCAGCGGCCTCAGGGTGGCAATCCCGGACCGATCTAGTCTTGCCGCCAGAAGTCGCGCCGCAACGAGCGCGATGATAAACACCGGAACGGACAGCAAATGCGCCGCGGGCGCGGGCTCGCCTGCAGCGGCTCTTGCCGCAAGGATCACCAGATTGCCGGTAACGTGAGCGATGAACAAGGTCCCCAGCCCGAGGAACCCGATCACGTCCACACTGCCTGCAATGACGCTCAGCACAAAAGTCAGCAACTTCGTGCCGAGCGGATCGCCGACCGATTCCATGGTCTGAGATTTCTTTGATCAGTGGTTCAAATTCCCTCACTCCGCGTAGACCGGGCGGTAGACACGCGAGCGGATCAGCGCGCCGACATCGGCAGGCCGAGGCACCCGCGCCAGGCCCTGGTCGAAGATGCAAGCGGCAACCCGCTCGGCCACGTGCAGCGAGGCGCCGAAAATCCGCTCGCGCGGCGGGTAGATAAGCTCTGCGGCGAGGTTTTCGTCGCTGACCTGTTCGGCAATGGCCTGCGCGGCGGTGAGGAACATTTCGTCGGTGACCCGCTTTGCCTCCGTCGCAAAGAGCGCCATGGCCATGGCAGGGAAGATGTAGACGTTGTTGCCCTGGTTCGGGACGAATTTCCGGCCGCCGATTTCGACCGGGGGAAACGGGCTGCCGCTGGCAAAAATGGCGCGACCGGCGGACCAGCGATAGGCTTCCTCGGCCGAGCATTCGGAGCGCGAGGTTGGATTGGAATACGGAAAGATGATCGGCCTCTGATTAAGCTCGGCCATGGTTTCGATCACCTCACGGGTGAACAGCTTCGGAATCCCACTGACCCCGATGATGCCGGTCGGCTTCAGGGCCTTGACCGCCTCGACGAACGTCGAGATCGGCGACCGGTCCTGCGCGAACGGACGCTGAAAGTCCGCGAGGTCATTGCGAGACGTGACGAGCAGACCTTTGACATCGAAGAGGGCGTTGCGACGCCTCGCTTCGTGTATATCCATGCCGGCTTTAGCCATGGCTTGGCTGATCAGCTCTGCAATCCCGGTCCCCGCCGAGCCAGCACCGAGAAACAGAAACCGCTGATCGGTGATCTTCTGTTTTGTGAGGCGCAACGAGGCCAGGATTCCAGCGAGGGCCACTCCCGCAGTGCCCTGGATGTCGTCATTGAACGTGCAGACCTCGTTGCGGTAACGCTCGAGGATCGGCACGGCATTGATGTTCGCAAAGTCTTCCCATTGGATGCAGCATTTCGGGTAGAGTTGCTGCACCGCTGCCACGAACTCCTCAATGAACGACATGTATTCGCCGCCGCGGACGCGGCTTTGCCGCAGTCCCAAGTAGAGTGGGTCGTCGAGCAGAGCTTGGTTGTTTGTGCCGACGTCGATAACCACCGGCAGGCAGTATTGCGGCGGCACGCCGGCACAGGCCGTGCAAAGAGCGAGTTTGCCAATCGGGATGCCCATGCCGCCGGCGCCGAGATCCCCCAGCCCGAGGATACGCTCGCCATCGGTCACGACAATAAAGCGGACGTCCTTGTCGGGCCAGTTGGAAAGCAGCTCCTTCACGCGGCCGCGTGCGCTGATCGGCAGGTAGATGCCGCGCGGCTGGCGGAAAATATGGCCGAATTTCTGGCACGCCTCGCCGACCGTAGGCGTATACACAATCGGCATATAGGTCGCAGGATCCGACATCAGCACCGCGTAATAGAGCGTCTCGTTCCGTGCCTGCAAATCTGACAGCACGAGGTATTTGAGCAAATCGTCCTTGAGATTCGCGATCTCATCGTGCCTGCGCGCGACCTGAAGCTCCGGCGGAAGCACGGCCGGCGGCAGCAGGCCTTCTAGACCGAAAGCACTGCGCTCTGCCTCCGTGAATGCCGTACCTTTGTTGAGGCGCGCGTTGTGCAGCCGATCATAACCGGTAAGCTGCTTCGTAGTCATTTTGGTTGGTGCGTTCATCGTGTTTGCTCCATTTTTACGATTTCGACAGTGTCTGCTGCGAGCATCCCTGAATGGATGAGCGCAGCCGCCTTGAGCGTGCCGGCGGCAAGTGCGGCGCCGGTGCCCTCCCCCTCGTCCATCCCGAGATCGAAGAGCGGTGTCAGGCCGATCTTCTCCGCGAGTTGACGATGGCCGGGCTCGGTCGCGGCGACATAGGCCAACAGGCAGTGGTCGAGAGCCGCCGGATTAGCGCGTTGAAGCACAGCCGCGGCCGCTGTCGCCGCAAAGCCCTCGAGGATGACGGCAACCTGTGTCCGTGCCGCGATGATTGTGCCGGCGATCGCCGCGAATTCGCGCCCGCCCAAGCGGCGCAGAACTTCGAGCGGATCCTCGAGATGACCGGAGTGCAGGGCGAGCGCATGATCGACGGTCTCCGCCTTCCGGCCGATCATCGCAGCATCGGCCCCTGAGCCAGCGCCAACCCAGTCGGCACCGCTGCCGCCGAAGATCGCGGCCGATATTGCCGCGGCGGCAGTCGAACCACCAACGCCGATACTGGCCAGTGCGATGAGATCGACGCCGTCGGCGACTGCCTCGATGCCGAATGCCATGGTTGCGGCGCAGCCTCGCTCGTCCAGCGCGGCGTCCGTGGTGAAATCGGCAGTCGGCAGGTCGAGCGCGAGGTCGTAAAGCTTCAGCCCGAGGTCGTGGGCGGCACAGACCTGGTTGACTCCCGCGCCGCTGGCCGCCGCAAGCTCGACAAAGCGCTGCGTGGCCTCAACCGGGCGCGGTGAGACGCCATGCCGCGCGATCCCGTGATTGCCGGCGAAGATTGCCACGACCGGGCGCAGAACAGCCGGCGGCCGACCCGTCGAAGCGGCGAGCCAAGCGGCAACCTTTTCGATGCGGCCAAGCGAATTTTTGGGCTTTTCGATGCGGCCGAAATCGTCGCGAACGCGAGCAGCCGCGCGCTCATCCAGCGGCGGCAACCGCTCTATGAGCGCGCGAAAATCGCCGAAGGGCAGTCCGGAATCAATTGACGAAAGAGTTGCCAAGGTCATGTCCTTTGCCTTGCCCAGGTCGTCGCGCAGCGGATTGAACACCCCACCGCTCTTGTTGGAGTAGCCGACCGGCACATCGCCGGGCGCCTGGACCCACAGATCGAAGTGTGCAAGGGCGGCGTCAGATGGTGCTTCACCATGCCGATCGCCTGCCCACCCAGGGTCATGCCCAACAAGCCCACTAGTGCCATTTACCGAAAGCGCGGCGCTTCGTCTCCGTGAACGCCGTGCCTTTGTTCAGGCGCGAATTGTGCAGCCGATCGTAACCTGTGAGGTGCTCCAGCGCTGTCGTAATGATCACGGGTGGTGCGTTCATCGTGTTTGCTCCAT
>JBATYU010000387.1:0-8261 GCA_049674245.1 Bradyrhizobium sp.
GCCGCCCTTGACAAATTTCTTGGCGAATTTCGTCTCTGGGCCCCGGGCGCGGCCGGAGCGGCCCTTGCCACCGGGCGGCCGCTCGCGCCGGCCGCGGGAATCGTTGTCTTTATCGTTGTCGTGGGGCATGAAGGGTCTCACTTAAGGTGCAGGACAAATGGCGATACGCGCGCTGTCAGCGGCGCTATCTCACGCGAGGCCGGAATCCACTTTTGCTGAAGGCGCATCTAGTAGCAGGTTTCTTCCGATGATACGAGGCATGACCGCACCCTCCTTCATGGATTTGGCGCTGAAAACGGCGGAAAACGCCGGAAAATCCGGCGAAGTTCCGATCGGATGCGTGATTGTGCGCGATTACGAGGTGATCGCTACGGCCGGCAATCGGACCCTGACGGACCGCGATCCGACCGCCCATGCCGAAATATTGGCGATCCGGCAGGCCGCCGAGAGGATCGGCACCGAGCGGCTGGTCGACTGCGACCTCTACGTCACGCTCGAGCCCTGCACGATGTGTGCAGGCGCGATCTCGTTTGCGAGGGTAAGGCGGCTGTACTACGGCGCCGCCGACCCCAAGGGTGGCGCGGTCGATTCCGGCGTGCGCTTTTTTGCTTCGCCGACCTGTCATCACACCCCCGAGGTCTATTCTGCGGTCGGTGAAAGCGAAGCCGCGGGCCTGCTGCGGGAGTTTTTCAAGGCGCGGCGGTGACCAGGTTGTCATTCCGGGATGGTCCCAACGGGTCGCGCGAATGCGCGCCCGATGACAGGCTCCGGACCAGACCTCAGATGTGCAATTGCACATCGGGGAATCTCGAGATTCCGGGTTCGCTACGCGCCCCGGAATGACGCTCACCCCGCCAGAAAGAATTCCCTCAGGAACCGCGCCGTCGCGTCCGGATTTTCTTCCGTCAAAAAATGACCGGAATCGACCGGCGCGCCCGATACGTTCGTCGCCCATTGCTTCCAGGTATCGATCGGCGTCGCCGCGGCGCCGGCAATGCCGGCATCGCCCCACAGCGCCAGCATCGGGATCGTGATCTTCCTGGCAGCCTCGAAATCGGCCTTGTCGATCTCATAATCGGCATAGGCGCCGGCGCGATAATCCTCGCACATCGCGTGCACACGCGAAGGATCGCGGAACGGCGCGAGATAATGCTGCAGCGCGCGCGGATCGATGGCGTCGAGGTTTTTGGATTTGGTCTGGCTTGCCATCTTCTGCTTGAGGAAGAAATCGGGATTGCCGCCGATCAGGGTTTCCGGCAGCGGAAAAGGCTGCGCCAGGAACGTCCAGTGATAGATTTTCAGCGCATACAGCCGGTTCATGCGCTCCCAGTAATCATAGGTCGGCAGGATGTCGAGCACCGCCAATCGCGACAGCCGGCCGGGATGATCAAGCGCAAGACGGTACGATACGCGGCCGCCGCGGTCGTGGCCGGCGAGCGCGAAATGCACGTAGCCGAGTTGCTCCATCGCTTCAATCATGGTCTTGGCCATCGCGCGCTTGGTATAGGGCGTATGGTCCTTGTCGCTGTCCGGCATGTCGGACCAGCCATATCCCGGCAGGTCGGCAATGATCAGCGTGAATTTGTCGGCAAGCTGCGGCGCCACGGCGTGCCACATCACATGGGTTGAGGAAAATCCGTGCAGCAATAGCAGCGGCGGACCTTTGCCGCCGACCCGGGCGAAGATGCGGCCCGAAGAAGTGTTGATCCATTCGGCGCGATAACCTGGAAACAAATCGGCGAGATCGGGCATTGTGCTTCAAACTTTGTTTGTCGTTGCCGTCGACGCGGCTCGGATATATTCCATTTCATAAGTCCAAGCATCAAGAACAAACCTGAGGAAATGCCATGTCGATCGATTTCGAGATTCCGGCCGAGGCCAAGGCGATCCGCGAGAAGGTGCGCCAATGGGTGCAGGAGGAATGTATCCCGGCCGAGAAGGAACTGGACGCCAAGCCGTTCGACGACGTGCTCGCCGGGCTGCGCGCCAAGGCACGTAAGCAGGGGTTGTGGTGCCCGTTCGTGCCGAAGGAATATGGCGGCATGGGCCTAGGCCCGCTTGCCAACGCGCTGGTGCAGATGGAACTCGGCGAAAGCATGCTGGGGGCGCTCTCGATGAACACGCAGGGGCCGGACGACGCCTCGATGATGACGATCCTGACGCACGGCACCGACTATCAGAAGGAAAAATT
This sequence comes from Bradyrhizobium sp., assembly GCA_049674245.1. Lineage (GTDB taxonomy): Bacteria > Pseudomonadota > Alphaproteobacteria > Rhizobiales > Xanthobacteraceae > Bradyrhizobium. The sequence continues at coordinate 2,192 of JBATYU010000387.1, forward strand.
CCTGAAACCGCTGCTCAATGGCGACAAGCGCATCTGCTTCTCGATGACGGAGAAGGCCGCCGGCGCCGACGCGACCGGGATGCAAACCTCGGCGGTCAAGGACGGCAACGAGAATTACATCTTGAACGGCGAGAAATGGTTCTCCTCCTCCGCCAGCGTCGCCGACATGGCGCTGGTGATGGCGAAGACCGATCCGAATGCGCCGCGCCACAAGCAGTACTCGACCTTCATCGTCGAACTGCCGAATCCCGGCTACAAGATCAAGCGCAACATCAAGAACATGGCGATCGAGGGCCCGCATTACGACGAGGTCCACGGCGGTCACTCCGAAATCGAGATCAGGGATCTCAAGGTGCCGGCCGACAATCTGCTCGGCGGCGAGGGCAACGGCTTCAACATGGGCCAGCACCGTCTCGCCTACGGCCGGTTGCGCCATGGCATGCACAACATCGCGAAAGCCCAGCGCGCACTCGACATGGCGGTCGCCCACGTCACCAAGCGCTCAACCTTCGGCGTGCTGCTGGCCGATCGCCAGGCCGTGCAGTTCATGCTCGCCGAGTGCGCAAGCCAGCTCTATATCGGGCGGCTGATGCTGCTGCATATCGCCTACAAGGCGGAAAAGGGCATGGATCTGCGGCAGGAGAATTCGATCGCCAAAGTGTACCTGGCCCATATGGTGCACAAGGTGATCGACACCGCGATCCAGTTGCACGGCGCGCTCGGCTTCAGCCAGGATACGCCGCTGGCGAAATGGTACACGCAGGTCCGCGCGCAACGGCTGGTCGATGGACCGGACGAAGTGCACAAGTGGCGGGTCGGCCGCAACGTCATCAAGGCGTTCCGCGAGCACGGCACCACGGCGCTGGCCGCGGGTGGCGATTTGCTTTGAAGCATGATCCGGGATCATGATCCGATTCGATCTGGTCGGAACATGATCCCGGACGACGCGGCCTGATTCCTCCCGCGCGCGGCGAGGATGACCTATCGGTCGATCGATGACGCGTGAGGCGTCATTGAAACGGGTACTCCTTGATCGACGGTTTGGTTTGCCTGACCCTGCGCAGCGTGATCGGCAGGCCATCCGACTGGAACTGCAGTTCATATTTCTTGCCGCTTTTATCCGTCGCGGCACAGGAGATGCTGGCGACTTGTCTCGCCGCGAAGTTTCCAAGCTGCTTGCAGAATCCAGCCGATAATTCGACGGAGGGCACCGGAAGGCCATCGACCTTCGGCCGCTCCTTGGAGCTCAGCAGCATCCGGTCGACGGGCAGCTCGTACAGATTATCCTGCGTTCGCTGGCCATTTTCACCCGAGAACGAGATCACGTGGCTATCGTCCGCCGGGTCATCGAGCGCGACCGCAAAGTTCACGCGGCCATGTTCGCCATGGAAGAACCCGACGACCTTGCATGCAAAATCGCGTCCCGCGACTTTGAGCGTCGTGCACTTGCCCGACATCAAGGCATAGATGTCGATGTCTGGGTCGTGCGGTTCAATTGCGTCGGAGACGAGAATTACCGGCGGACCAAGCGTCTCGGCAACCGAGGAAGTTGCAAAGCAAGCAATAGCAACCGCGAGGATCTGGCCGCACAGCCGCATCGTCGTACCCGGTTGAAGAGTAAAAGCGCCGCACCGTCTTAACTGGATCACTATTCAGGCTCCCTTGCAACCGCCTGCCAGCCGATATCGCGGCGGTAAAAACCTTCCGGCCATTTGATGCGCTCGACTGCCGCATAGGCGCGCGCTTGCGCCTCGGTGATGGTCTTGCCCAGCGCGCAGACGTTGAGCACGCGTCCGCCGTTGGCGAGGATCGCGCCATCCTTCGCGATGGTGCCGGCATGAAAGATCTCGACGCCTTCGATTTTGGCGGCGTCATCGAGACCCTCGATCACCGAGCCCCTGCTGTAGCTGCCCGGATAGCCCCTGGTCGCCATGATCACAGCAAGCGCGGCCTCGTCGAACCAGCGCAGGCTGAAATTCTTCAACTGCCCGTCGGCGCAAGCGATCAGCGCCGGTACGAGATCCGACATCATTCGCAGCATCAGCACCTGACATTCAGGATCGCCGAAGCGGGCGTTGTATTCGACGAGCTTCGGCCCGTCGCTGGTAACGATGACGCCGGCATAGAGCACGCCTTTGTACGGCGATCCCATCGCCGCCAGCGCCCGCAGCGTCGGCTCGATCATCTCCTTCATCACCCGCACGCACATCGCCTCCGTCATCACGGGCGCGGGCGAGTAGGCGCCCATGCCGCCGGTATTCGGGCCCTTGTCGCCATCGAAGGCGCGCTTGTGATCCTGCGCGGTCGGAAGCGCCAGCGCATGCTCGCCGTCGCACAGGGCGAAGAATGAGGCTTCCTCGCCTTCCATGAACTCCTCGACGACGACCTCGGCGCCGGCTTCGCCGAGAGCGCCGCCAAACATCATGTCGACGGCCGCGAGCGCTTCCTCCTTCGTCATCGCTACGACGACGCCCTTGCCGGCAGCCAGGCCGTCGGCCTTGACGACGATCGGCATGCCCCGCGCGCGGATGTAGGCTTTCGCTTGCTGGGCGTCGGCAAAGTGTTCGTAAGTCGCGGTCGGAATATCGTTGGCGTGGCACAGCGCCTTGGTGAAGCTCTTGGAGCTTTCCAGCCTTCCTGCGGCCTTTGTCGGCCCGAACGCCTTAAAGCCGGCCGCGTCAAGATCGTCGACGATACCTGCCGCGATCGGTGCATCCGGCCCGACCACGACAAAATCCACCGCGTTGGACTTGCAGAAATCGATCACCGCGCCGTGGTCGGCGATATCGAGCGCCACGCATTCGGCTTCCCGCGCGATGCCGGCATTGCCCGGCGCGCACCAGAGTTTCGTCACCAGCGGAGACGCCGCGATCTTCCACGCCAGGGCATGTTCGCGACCGCCGGAACCGAGCAGGAGGATGTGCATGAATGCGGCCGGAGCGAGGGAGCGTCAGACCGGTTCGGTCGCACGAGTCCCCCTCCCCCTGCAAGGGGGTTACTGTCATTCCGGACGGCGCGCCGATCCGGACTGACGAGTGAACTAAGACTCGCGCGCCGAGGCCGCGATGATTTCCTGCAACGTGGCGACATGGCGGGCGAACGCGCCGCGCCCGGCCGCCGTGGCGGTCACCGTGGTTTGTGGCTTTTTGCCGACAAAAGCCTTGTCGACGGCGACGTAGCCGGCCTTCGAAAGGGTTTCGATATGGGCGCCAAGATTGCCGTCGGTGGCGCCGGTCAGCTTTTTCAGCCGGGCGAATTCGAGACCCGCGGTCGCCGGTAGCGCATTCAGCGCGGCCATGATCCTCAAGCGCAGCGGCTGGTGGATGATGTCGTCGAGCTCGGCCATGGAACTAGTTCCGGCGCATCCACAGCCCGCCGAGAAGGAGCCCGCCGCCGTTGACGACCGCCATCCAGGGCAGGAACGCAAAACCGCCGACGAAGAAATAGCCGATTAGCGTCAGCACCGTGACGCCAAGGCCGATCGCGACAAAGGCGTAGCCGACCCACAGCCCGGCGAGGGTGTAAAACAGCATGAAATAGACCGGCCAGAACGTTCCCATCTGGCGCGGTGTGAAATGGCCGAGCATGGCGCTGCAAAATGTTCCAAATGCGAAGAACAAAAGCACGGCGACGAGAATCCGTAGATCGAAGGCGCGCACCCCGGTCCGCCGATAGCCGAAAGTGCCGATCGCGGCGCAGCCCACGACGCTCAGCGCATTGACACAGATCCAGATGTAGCCGCCGTGCTGCGGCCAGGCCCAGGTCGCGAGATTGCCCGCGAAGACCAGTATGCCCGACAGGATCAGCATCTTGCTCGCAAGGTCATAGATCCGCGACTGGCGGACGCGGCGGATCATCTCGTTGATCTCGCTGAGCGCCTCGGAGGCCTGTCTGCTGTCGATGCTGGTCATGATCCGCTTCCCCCTTTCACCACATCATCGGCGATGGCCGAGACAGCGGCGGGAGCGCTGACGATGCCAATGTGGTTGACCCCATCGATCAGCTTCACATGGACCGCCGGCGTGATGCCGCGCACGGCTTCCACATATTTGTCCGCCAGCATCAATTCGTCGTCGGCGCCCGAGAAGATCGTGAGCGGTTTGGTCGCAGCCGCAAGATCGGTTCGATAGCCGCGGGTCGCGAAATTGCGCATCAACCGGTACGAGTAGGCCGGCACCAACGTCTTTTCGGAATTTGGCGGCACCGCGAAGGCTAATGTCGGCAGCGCCTCGCAGCAATCGATACCGATCTTGCGCAGCGCAATCAATCCGAGAACGCGCGGAGTATCGGCGCTGGCCCAGCCGCCGGAATCCGGCCGGTTGGTCGGGGCGTCATAGCCGAGATAGGGCGCAAGCAGCACGGTGCGCGCGAACAGGTCCTGGATCGGCGAGCCCGCGACCCTTAGCGCGAAGCCGCCGCCCGCGGAGTGGCCGATCAAGGTCAGCGGCACGGTTGGCACGCTCTTGCGAACCACCGCGACGAAATCGGCGAGATCATCCTCAAGCTGGCCGACATAGGCGATGTCGCCGCGCGTCCCCGAGGTGCCGTGGCCGCGAATGTCGATGGCCCAGGTTTCCACTCCGCGCGCGGCCAAGACGCCTGACAGCGCATAAATTGCGGTTCCGCCGGAGCCGGACGAGCCATGGATTACGATGGCTGCGCGCCCCGTGGCCGGGCCGCTTGCGGGATAATGGCGGAAGCCAAGCATCGTGCCGTCACGGGCCTGAAACCGCTCGATGGCGGGCAAGGTCGAGAAGTCGAGGGTATTGCGGGACTGCGAGATCGAACGCAGCTCGGGAGGGCTTTTCAGGGGAGTGGCGACGAGCGCCGTCAGCAACAGGGCAACAGCGCCGATGCTGCCGAGAACCCATCCCAGCGCATGGAGTGACCCACGTAGAAGCCGTTTTGACATGGCATACCTGTTCAGAGTTGGATATTACAGAGAACTCTGTATCATAGAGTATATACTCGTGCAACCGCCAATTTGCGGGGGGAGCCAAAACCCCTACCTTGTGCACGGGCACCAGACGCCCGAATCGATTGTCCGAGATGACCGCAAGCGAAGCCCTTATCAACGCACCGGAATTCACGGTCTCCGAACTGTCCTCCGCGCTGCGGCGGACGGTGGAGGATGCCTATGGCCATGTCCGGGTGCGTGGCGAAATCTCCGGCTTCCGCGGGCCGCACTCTTCCGGGCACTGATATTTCGCGCTCAAGGACGACAACGCGAAAATCGAGGCGGTGATCTGGAAATTCGCCCATGCGCGAATGCGCTTCAAGCCGCAGGAGGGACTTGAGGTCATCGCGACCGGCAAGCTCACGACCTATCCGGGCTCGTCGAAATACCAGATCGTGATCGAGGCGCTCGAGCCCGCCGGGATCGGCGCGCTGATGGCGCTGATGGAAGAGCGCAAGAAGAAGCTCGCGGCCGAGGGCCTGTTCGACGAAGCGCGCAAGCAGCTCCTGCCCTGGCTGCCCGAAGTGATCGGCGTCGTGACGTCGCCGACCGGTGCGGTGATCCGCGACATCCTGCACCGGCTGGCCGACCGTTTTCCGCGTCGCGTGCTGGTGTGGCCGGTCAAGGTGCAGGGCGACGGCTCGGCCGAGCAGATCGCGGGTGCGATCCGCGGTTTTAATGCCCTGCCGCAGGCCGGGAGTATTCCTCGCCCCGATCTATTGATCGTCGCGCGCGGCGGCGGTTCGCTGGAAGACCTCTGGTCGTTCAACGAGGAGATCGTGGTCCGCGCCGCTGCCGACAGCCTGATCCCGCTGATTTCGGCGGTGGGTCACGAGACCGACATCACGCTGATCGATTTTGCCGCCGACAAGCGCGCGCCGACGCCGACCGCGGCGGCCGAAATGGCAGTCCCGGTGCGCAGCGAACTGTTCGTTGAAGTCGCGGCGCTGGCGCGCCGCACTTTTGTCTGCTGGCAGCGTGGGCAGGAAGGCCGCCGCAACGAGTTGCGCGCCACGGCGCGAGCATTGCCCGGCTTAAGCGAATTGCTGGCGATCCCGCGGCAACGGATGGATGCAGCGGCGGCGGCGCTACCGCGCGGGCTGAGCGCCAATA
>JBATYU010000388.1:0-2376 GCA_049674245.1 Bradyrhizobium sp.
TCGCTCGTCCGCTACGCCGCCGCCAGCGCATTCCCCGCGCACGAGCACGCGCTCGGCGAAGAATTTCTGGTGCTGAGCGGAGTATTTTCCGATGAGCACGGCGACTATCCGGCCGGGACCTACGTCCGCAACCCGCCGCTAAGCCGGCATTCGCCGCGTACCGCGCCGGGCTGCGCCATTTTTGTGAAGCTGAGGCAGATGGCCCCTTCGGAAAAGGCCCGCCTGGTCATCGACACCACCACCGCCAAATGGCGCCGGGAGGAGCAAGCCGGAATGGCCACGCTGCCTCTGTTCCACGCTCCCGGCGGGGGAGAAAGCGTGGCGCTGGAACGGTTGGATGCGGGCGCTGTCCACAGAGAAGTGGACTGTCCGGGAGGCGAAGAGATATTCATACTGTCCGGCGACCTCCGTGACGGAAGCGGAACCTATGGTGCCGGGACGTGGATCAGAAATCCGGCCGGATTCCGGGGCAGTCTCGGCTCGACCAACGGAGCGACATATTGGGTGAAGCGAGGTCATCTGCGGCCGATGCCATGACGGGAAGACCATGACGACCACGGCGCCGAAGCAGAGATCAGAAACCGCCGAACAGATCCTCGATCTCGCCGAAAAGCTGATCCAGACCCGCGGCTACAGCGCGTTCAGCTATCAGGACATCGCCGACGGCCTCGGCATCCGGAAAGCCAGTATCCACTATCATTTTCCTTCAAAGGCCGATCTTGGAATCGCCGTCGTCGACCGCTACGTGGCGCGCTTCGGCGCGGCCCTCGTCGCTATCGCCGAAGATCGGTCGCAGACATCGATGGCAATGCTGGATTTCTATGTCGAGCCTTATGTCGGCTATGCCAAGAGCGCCGACCAGGTCTGCCTCTGCGGAGCGTTGGCCGGCGAAATCCTGGTGCTGCCACCGGAGCTTCGCTCCCGCGTCGACGGTTTTTTCCGCGCCCACCAGGCCTGGCTGACCGGGATTCTCAAGCGCGGGGTGGCTCGGGGAGAATTCAAGCTCGCTGCCCCGGCGAGCAAGACGGCGAGGTTTGTCTTCGGTGCACTGCAGGGAGCACTACTGGTCAAGCGCACCACCGGCGACGCAGCGCAGCTACACGACGTCATAACGGTGATGAAATTGCAGCTCACCGCCGGTTCCTGAGGCGGCCTAACGGGTTTTCGATGGCATCAATTCTACGAAATATGTCACGGTAAACCCCGCTTTAGCGCATTTTCCTGTGCCGGGGTCCACGTTCACGATCTGGACTCTTACCGCTCGACTTCCGTTGAGGATAATGTGTCTCGATTCGCGAACGGCGCGGCAGGGTGGTCTGCGCCGGGCGTAAATTTGTGCGGTCTTATTGTGCGGTCTTGGGGCAACCATGTCGGGCGTGATCGTGGCGATGCGTCGGACGCTGCTGTCGTGCACATCACTGGCGCGCAACGGCCTGATCGGGCTTGCTGCATTGGCGCTGTTGCCGGCTGGACCGGCCGCGGCCGCGGACTTGACCTTTCTCGGCGCACTTTCGATCTTTTTCGATCTCAACCGACAGGAAATCGCGGTCCTGACCACGGCGCTGGCGCTGCTCGGCTTTTCCGTGGTGGCGGCGATCCTCCTGATGCACACGCGCGTCCGTGCGGCAAACAACGAGGCGGAGCTGCTCGTTGATATCGGGCAACTCCAGGTCCAGGCGGACCGTTACCGCGCGCTATTGTTTGCCGAGCCGCAAGTCCTGATCGCCTGGGCCGCCGGCGACAATCGCCCGCAAATCAGCGGCGATGTCTCGCTGCTGGTGCCCCAGGAATCGCCGCAACGTATTCTCGCCTTCGGAACCTGGCTGCCGCCGGAACCGGCGCTGCAGATGGATCACGCCGTCGACGCATTACGCGAGGCCGGCGAGGGCTTTTTGCTGCATCTGACGACGTCGACCGGACATGCTATCGAGGCCATGGGCCGCGCGATCGGCGGTGAAGCTGTTGTGCGAATTCGCGAACTCTCCGGATTGCGCCGGGAACTGGCGGAAACCAATCGGCGCCACAAGGCGCTATTGGAGGAGACCGAGATGCTGGGCGGCTTCGCCGCCGCTTCGCCATGGCCGATCTGGGCCAAGAGCGCCAAGGGCAGCCTGGCCTACGCCAATGCCGCCTATGCCCGCGCAACCGAGGCGGCCAGCGTCACCGATGCGACCGACCGCAACCTCGAACTGCTCGACAGCGACGACCGCGCCGAAATGGAGCAAGCGCTGAATACCAGCAACGCCTTCAACGCGCGCCGGCCGATCGTGGCCGGCGGCGAGCGGCGCATGTACGACGTGCGTGCGTTCAATGTCGGCGGCGGCAGTGTCGGCATCGCAATCGACGCCAGCGAGGCGGATGCGCTCAGCGCGGCGC
>JBATYU010000389.1:0-3998 GCA_049674245.1 Bradyrhizobium sp.
TGCGGGCGTCGATCGAGCGGTTCATCCGCCCGGTTTGTTCGGGTGCCATGTAGGCAAGCGTACCGGCGATGGTCTCGGGCGGCTCGGGCGCCTGCCGCTCGCGGGACAGGCGCGATGCGATGCCAAATCCGGTGAGCCGCACGTGTCCATCAGCGCAGTGCACCACAATGTTAGCTGGCTTGATGTCTTTGTGGATGAGGCCGCGTTGGTGGAGCTTGCCTATAGCTGTTGCGGCGCCGATCGCGAGGGCCAAGAAGCCTCCCACATCCAGGGGTGAGCCGAGCAGCCTAGCGAGCGGCTCACCGCCCGGATCCTCGAGCACCAGCAGCATGGTTCGGCCGCTGCCGCGCTCCACCTTGAGCGGTCGCACAGCCCAGGCTGCGTCCAGCTCATCCTTCAAGCTCAATTCGTGAGCGAGGCGATCGAGTCTTGAGCGGGACGGGCGGTCGGCGGCAGCGGCAACAAGCAGTACGGCGAGCCGGTTGCCATTGTCGTCCAGTCGCCAGCCACGGCTCAACACGCGCTCGCCGTCCTCCCACAACACCTGAGAGCTACCGTCCGAGTACGCGACGTTCAGCGACTGCTGCACCATCTGTCAGACTCCGACGTCGGGCTTCGGCTTGAAGTCGGCTGATCAAGCTCTTCGTGCGCCACACGCGCGGCCTCTCTCCAGCCTGGCGAAATCGTACTCCATCGCCCGAGAAATGCCAGCCGTCCCTTGGTCTTGCTGGATACGGCGGACGCAGATCCTCCTTCTTTTTAACAGCAATTTGGAGCGATTTGCCCGGCTTTACTCGCTACGCCGCACACGCGGGTCAATAAGCGCCATGCCCACTGGTCCCGAGGGGAACTCGGAGCGCAACTGCGACCCGGACGGAAAGATCATGACGGTAGTTGAAGCAAGCAAGTCGACGAATGCACGCGCGGATGGCTTCGCAGCTTTGCGCGCCAGAAAGACGGCGAGCAGCTCGACCTCGCCCATGTCCCAGTCAGCGAGGCGCGCACGAGCAGACCTTCCGAGATCTCCTTCCCCGCGGCGCCCACGGTCATCGAGACGAGCCCGGCGACGGCGGCCTGGCTCGCGTTTGGCCCAATGTTTTCGTTGAGCCCGCCAACCTCACGGTTCATATGTCAGCGCTACGTCGCGCGTTGCGTGATGGTCAGGATAATAACCGCGCTTCATCATCAACATCCCCGGACGCGGCTACTGTTTCGTCGCCTCAGTCGCTATATCGCCTCATGAGAAGAGAGCGCAACTTGCGAAGCGCCGAGAAATTCGGGTGAGGCATTAACGTGGTCGCGACAGAGCAGCCGTTCAGTGTAGCGGACATTACCGTCAGCTCCTGGAGCTTCGCGATCCGCATTGGGCTGGCTACAATCCTAGCGTTGTTCGTGAGTTTTAAGGCGAGCGCGGCGGCCCCTCCGCCGGCATCCGAAACTGTCACTCGCCTTTTCTAAGCCAAGGTTTATGTGGCGCAACTACAGCCGTACCCTGAACAACCCACGTGCAATAGAAGATGGACCGGCAGAAATGTAAGTCTCCTCCCAACACCTCGCGTTCTGGAGTTCGCTCATGAGGAGAATCATTGCTCTCATCGCTTGTGCCCTGATCAATGCATGGACAATTCCCGGCATTGCGGCGGTGTCCACGCTAAGCAATGATGTTAGCGCCGGTCGCGCGGTCTCGGCGACTGTATACGGCAAATCCGATAACGCGGCCGACAACGAGAAGACTTGTCGCGCCTACGCCGCCTCTTTTTATGAGTCCGTGGTGCTGCGCCAAACCGCTGAAGGCCGCGTCGACGGCGCGCGGGTGTTAATTGCGCTCGAGTCCGTGATTGACGCTTTCAAACACCTGTCGGCGACGAAATGCGTCAGCTGACCCTCACTATTCTCTGACAACGACAATGCGATGCACGAGGTCTGCAGATGATTATCTTCCCGCTCATAACCACCTGGATGTGGTTTCAGATCATCACAGCGTCACCGCTACCATCTTCGGGCCGTCCGGTTGAGGACAGCTCTGACGCTAACGCCTCGCTGTGTCCCGTCGGAGTGTCATTTGAACGAGGTTGAACATGACCCAGGTCTATTTCACGCTCCAACACGAAGAAGGTTTTCGCAGATCGCTGCGGCACCGTGGTGGACGACCTCGCTGAGGCGCGCGATCACATGAACCGCGTCGTGCAATCCTTTACAACGCTCAATAGGCGTCGGGGAAGTCGTCGTCCTCCTGCGCGTAATGGTCGAGGGAACTGGCCGTCCGCTCTACATCTATGCGGACCGTTCCGACCGCCCGGTGGACAGCAGCGCCATGGCATACTGACTCGATCGAACTAAACGAACGCTACCTTACAACATTCGACCCCGTCACGAGTTCTTTTATCTCCTCGTTACTGCCTGCGCGGCGGCGTTGAAGTCGGCTTCAACAGACCTTCATGATCAGATGGAATGATAATTGTAATATGATAGGAGTGAAAACATGGGTGAGGTTATTCGATTTGTCCCAAAGTCCGAGCGGGAGCGAGCTCGCCTTATTCGAGAAGCCCGAGCGATCTACGACAGCGTCTTTCCGCCGTCTGATCCCGTCGGCGAGCATCGGGACAAGGCGTCCGCAGGCCATATATGCATCGCCGTAGACGCATGTTGCGGCGAGGGGACCCTATCATGATCGCGATCATCGCCGTGCTCTGCAGTTTGTCTTCTCCGGCAAATTGCCACGAGCAGACAGTCACCACCTCGGAGGTCGCTGACGTCTCGATGCAGTCCTGCCTAATAGGCGCACCGCAGCTCGCCGACTGGATGAATCAGCATCCGGCTGAGCGGCTTGCGGCATGGCGCTGCGTGGTCGGTAAAAAGGATGGCAGGGGAGCTTAGGGCGAAATATCAACCAGCTCACCAACTCAGAGCGGAATATATGATGGCGTCGAGTTTTGGAAGATCGTCGCTTGGGTTAAGGACGAGCTTGCGGCCCGGTTGAACAGTTTCGTCGGCATGTGGGACTCAAGGTCGAAGATCTTGCGGCTGATTGTTGGCAGTGGCGTTTTCAATTGACGCGCCGCAGCCGAAAGGCTGCCGGTCTCGATCGACATCAGCGACGTCGCGTTCTCTTCGGCCGCTCGCAGGCAACTTCTCATAGCGAATGTGGTCGATCCACTGGCATAGCATTCGGCACGATTTGCTGAGATTTGGATTGCTTCACTCGCACGGACGTTCCTCGTCGGATACCAATTTGCCTCACGGAGGCGGACAGCTTCCCAAGTGCTCGGCGCGCGGCGATCCCCCCTTCGCCGTGGTTCGCCCGCGGCCGGTCCTTACCTCCCGAGGACCGGCCGCCCCTCCTCAGGGCGTCGGGCAACGGCGTTGGATCGGATGGGCACGGGGCATTGAATCGACGAGGTGGGAAGCCCAGTCGTTGAGCACAAGACGGATGGAGAGTCGCCGACGCGCGCGCCAAGCGTCTCTCAGCCATTCCGATAACGGTCGGCTATCGACTCCATGGCGAGAGGTGATTTTCCTTTAGACCGTCATAGACTCAATCTTCGAGCTGTCGTCGCCCGCCCTCGTGTACGGGCCGAAGTCGGCGTTCCGTTGAACGATCGCAAGCCAGGAGGTCCGACATGCAGATCAAAGAGACACCCGACGTTTCCTTCCCCGGCGTGGTAAAGACCCCTCCGCTGGAGGACGTCGTCGTGCTCGCGGACAACGTCGGCGTCGCGCTTGGAGTACAGCGCGCATTTAGCGCGAGGGTGCGGAGCGTCCGCGATGACGGCAGCGGCCTCATCGCGTCCAGGTGCGTGGAGATTCCGCTTGTCGGGAGCGACGGCGAGATCTCCGGGGTCCTGTGCCGGACCGCCCCACGGTCCGACACGCGCGGCGTGTTCTCCTCCCGCGGGCCGGAGGGGGCGAAGGAAATCGGGGACGTGGCGCAGTTCGTGGTCTACGACATCAACAACCTTCTCGCTGTGATCGGCAGCGGCCTGCGGCTGCTCGAGTGC
>JBATYU010000390.1:0-5689 GCA_049674245.1 Bradyrhizobium sp.
ATCGAGAAGTTCACCGTCAACCGTTCGCCGCACGTTGACAAGAAGAGCCGCGAGCAATTCGAGATGCGCACCCACAAGCGTCTTCTCGACATTGTCGACCCGACCCCGCAGACCGTCGATGCCTTGATGAAGCTCGACCTGGCCGCCGGTGTCGACGTCGAGATCAAGCTCTAATTTTTTTGGATCCAGGTCGCTGCTCTCGGCGGACAGAAAGAACAGGAAGCACGCCGATGCGCTCCGGAGTGATCGCACAAAAGGTCGGGATGACGCGGGTCTTTACGGAGACCGGCGAACATATCCCCGTGACCGTGCTCAAGCTGGGCAATTGCCAGGTGCTGGGCCACCGCACGACCGAGAAGAACGGTTACGTCGCGCTGCAGCTCGGTTCGGGCTCCCGCAAGACGGTCTACCTGCCGAAGGCCGAGCGCGGCCAGTTCGCCGTCGCCAAGGTCGAGCCCAAGCGCAAGGTCGCGGAATTCCGCGTCACGCAGGACGCGCTGATCCCGGTTGGCGCCGAAATCCAGGCCGATCATTTCGTGGTCGGCCAGTTCGTCGACGTCACCGGAACTTCGGTCGGCAAAGGCTTTGCCGGCGGCATGAAGCGCTGGAATTTCGGCGGCCTGCGCGCCACCCACGGTGTGTCGGTCTCGCATCGTTCGATCGGTTCGACCGGCGGACGTCAGGATCCCGGCAAGACCTGGAAGAACAAGAAGATGCCCGGCCATATGGGTGTCGACCGCATCACCACGCTCAATCTGCGCGTAGTGCAGACCGACGTCGAGCGCGGCCTGATCCTGGTCGAAGGCGCCGTTCCGGGCTCCAAGGGCGGATGGATCGCGGTGCGCGACGCCGTGAAGAAGCCGTTGCCGAAGGAAGCGCCGAAGCCCGGCAAGTTCAAGGTCGCGGGCGGCGAGCAGGCTGCGGAAGCGCCGGCCGAGAAGGAGGGCGCGTGAGATGGAACTGAAAGTCACGACCCTCGAAGGTAAAGCTGCCGGTTCGGTCCAGCTCTCGGACGAGATTTTCGGTCTGGAGCCGCGGGCAGACATCATCGCCCGCTGCGTGCAGTGGCAGCTCAACAAGCGGCAGGCCGGCACCCACAAGGCGCAGGGCCGCGCCGATGTCTGGCGCACCGGCAAGAAGATGTACAAGCAGAAGGGCACCGGCGGAGCCCGTCACGGCTCGGCTCGCGTGCCGCAGTTCCGCGGCGGTGGCCGTGCGTTCGGCCCCGTGGTGCGCTCTCACGCCACCGACTTGCCGAAGAAGGTCCGTACGCTCGCGCTCAAGCATGCGCTCTCGGCCAAGGCCAAGGACGGCGGCCTCGTGGTGATCGACAGCGCGCAGGTCAAGAACGCCAAGACCAAGGCGCTGGTCGGGCAGTTCTCAGGTCTGGGCTTAACCAACGCGCTCATCATCGACGGCGCCGAGCTGAACAACGGCTTTGCTGTCGCTGCCCGCAACATCCCGAACATCGACGTGCTGCCGATCCAGGGCATCAACGTGTACGATATCCTCCGTCGCCAGAAGCTGGTGCTGACCAAGGCGGCGCTCGATGCGCTGGAGGCGCGCTTTAAATGAAGAATATCGATCCGCGCCATTACGACATCATCGTCGCGCCCGTCGTGACCGAAAAGGCGACGCTCGCCTCCGAGCACAACAAGGTCATGTTCAAGGTTTCCAGTAAGGCGACCAAGCCGCAGATCAAGGAGGCGATCGAAAAACTGTTCGACGTCAAGGTGAAGCGCGTGAACACGCTGGTGCGCAAGGGCAAGACCAAGGTGTTCCGCGGCAATTTCGGCTCGCAGTCGGACGTGAAGCGGGCGATCGTGACCCTCGAAGAGGGCCACCGCATCGACGTCACCACCGGACTATAAGGCGACACAGCGATGGCATTGAAGACATATAATCCGACGACGCCGGGCCAGCGCCAACTGGTGATGGTCGACCGCTCGGCGCTCTACAAGGGCAAGCCGGTCAAGATCTTGACCGAGGGCAAGCAGTCCAGCGGCGGTCGCAACAATCTCGGCCGCATGACCGTGCGCTTCCGTGGCGGCGGCCACAAGAAGGCCTATCGCGTCGTCGACTTCAAGCGCACCAAGATCGATATGCCGGCGACGGTGGAGCGCCTCGAATATGATCCGAACCGCACGGCGTTCATCGCGCTCGTCAAATATGAAGACGGCACGCGGTCCTATATCCTGGCGCCGCAGCGGCTTGCCGTCGGCGACACCGTGGTCGCAGGCAACTATGTCGACGTGAAGCCGGGCAACGTCATGCCGCTTGGCAACATGCCGATCGGCACCATCATCCACAATGTGGAACTGAAGATTGGCAAGGGCGGCCAGCTCGCGCGTTCCGCCGGCACCTACGCCCAGCTCGTCGGCCGCGACCAGGACTACGTGATCGTTCGCCTGAACTCGGGCGAACAGCGCCTGGTTCACGGCCGTTGCACCGCCACCATCGGCGCGGTGTCGAACCCGGATCACATGAACATCTCGATCGGCAAGGCCGGTCGCAACCGCTGGCTCGGCCGCAAGCCCCACAACCGCGGCGTCTCCATGAATCCGGTCGACCATCCGCACGGCGGCGGCGAAGGCCGCACCTCGGGCGGCCGTCATCCAGTGACCCCATGGGGCAAGCCGACCAAGGGCAAGAAGACCCGCTCCAACAAGTCGACCAACAGATTCATCCTCCTCAGCCGCCACAAGCGGAAAAAGTAAGGAACGCCGGACATGGTTCGTTCAGTCTGGAAAGGCCCGTTCGTGGAAGGCTCACTGCTCAAGAAGGCAGATGCAGCGCGTTCGTCCGGCCGTCACGACGTCATCAAGATCTGGAGCCGCCGCTCCACCATCCTGCCGCAGTTCGTCGGCCTGGTGTTCGGCGTCTACAACGGCCAGAAGCACGTGCCGGTTTCGGTCAATGAGGAAATGGTCGGTCACAAGTTCGGCGAGTTCTCGCCGACCCGGACCTTCCACGGCCACTCGGGCGACAAGAAAGCCAAGAAGGCTTGAGAGTTGGGTTTGAGGATTAAGCGATGAGCAAACCAAAGCGCGAACGGAGCCTCCCGGACAATGAGGCCAAGGCGGTCGCCCGGATGCTTCGGGTGTCTCCGCAGAAGCTCAATCTTGTCGCGCAATTGATCCGCGGCAGGAAGGCTTCGGCTGCGCTCGCCGACCTGCAGTTCTCGCGCAAGCGGATCGCGGTCGACGTCAAGAAGTGCCTGGAATCGGCGATTGCCAACGCCGAGAACAATCACGACCTCGACGTCGACGATCTGATTGTTTCCGAGGCCCATGTCGGCAACGGCATCGTGATGAAGCGTTTCGCGCCGCGCGGCCGTGGCCGCTCGGGCCGTGTGTTCAAACCATTTTCGCAACTGACGATCGTGGTTCGTCAGGTCGAGGCGAGCGCTTAAAAGCGCGCGGGAGAAAACGATGGGTCAAAAGATCAATCCGATCGGACTACGTCTCGGCATCAACCGGACCTGGGATTCCCGCTGGTTCGCGGGAAAGAGCGAGTACGGCAAGCTGTTGCACGAGGACGTCAAGATCCGCGAGGTTCTGCACAAGGAATTGAAGCAGGCGGCGGTCGCGCGCATCGTGATCGAGCGGCCGCACAAGAAGTGCCGGGTGACGATCCACTCGGCGCGTCCCGGTGTCGTGATCGGCAAGAAGGGCGCCGACATCGACAAGCTGCGCAAGCGCGTCGCCGACATCACGGCCTCCGACGTCGTCATCAACATCGTCGAAATCCGCAAGCCCGAGCTTGACGCGACGCTGGTCGCCGAATCGATCGCGCAGCAGCTCGAGCGCCGGGTTGCGTTCCGCCGCGCCATGAAGCGCGCGGTGCAGTCGGCGATGCGGCTCGGCGCGGAAGGCATCCGTATCAACTGCTCGGGGCGGCTAGGCGGGGCGGAAATCGCGCGCATGGAATGGTACCGCGAGGGCCGCGTTCCCTTGCACACGCTGCGCGCCGACATCGATTACGGGGTTGCGACCGCGTTCACCACATTCGGCACCTGCGGCGTCAAGGTCTGGATCTTCAAGGGCGAAATCCTTGAGCACGATCCGATGGCCCAGGACAAGAAGATGGCCGAAGGCGACACTGCGCGGCCCCGCCGCGATGCCGCCTAAAGGCATTTGAGAAGGTTTGAGGGCTTGACGCCATGATGCAACCAAAGAAAACCAAATTCCGGAAGGCGCACAAGGGGCGCATTCACGGCACCGCGACCTCGGGCGCGAATTTGTCGTTCGGCCAGTACGGGCTGAAGGCGACTGAGCCCGACCGCGTCACCGCGCGTCAGATCGAGGCCGCCCGCCGCGCGCTGACCCGCCACATGAAGCGGGCCGGGCGCGTCTGGATCCGGATTTTCCCCGACGTTCCCGTGTCGAAGAAACCCGCCGAAGTCCGCATGGGCTCCGGCAAGGGTACGCCGGAGCTGTGGGTGGCCCGCGTCAAGCCCGGGCGGATGATTTTCGAGATCGACGGCGTCACCGTGCAGACCGCGAAGGAAGCGCTCGACCTTGCCGCTGCCAAGCTGCCGATCAAGACGCGCTTCGTCGAGCGTATTGCGGAGTAGATGACATGGCCGAGATGAAAGTTGCCGACATCCGCGCGATGAGCCCCGATCAGATGGACGACGCCGTCCTCAGTCTGAAGAAGGAGCGCTTCAACCTGCGCTTCCAGCGTGCCACCGGGCAATTGGAAAACACCTCGCGGCTGCGTGAAGCTCGCCGCGATATCGCCCGCATCAAGACCATCGCCGCGCAAGCGCGCGCGAAGAAGAAGTACGAGGATCGAAGATGCCGAAACGTACGCTGCAGGGCGTGGTCGTCAGTGACAAGCAAACCAAGACGGTTGTGGTGCGCGTCGATCGCCGCTTCACCCATCCGATCTACAAGAAGACGATCCGCACCTCGAAGAACTACCACGCGCACGACGAGAACAGCCAGTTCAAGCCGGGCGACCTGGTGTGGATCGAGGAAAGCAAGCCGATCTCGAAACTGAAGCGCTGGATCGTGGTCCGGGGCGAGCAGAAGAAAACGGCCTGAAGTCGGTCCGGCCTGGCCGGACGATTTTCGGGAAATTTTAGTCGAGCATGATCTCGTCCGAAAACCGGTACCCGCTTTTCGGGATCATGCTTCAAGCGCAAAAACTTTGCGCATCTAGATGAGAGGACGAGGTGCATCAATGATTCAGATGCAGACCAACCTCGACGTGGCCGATAATTCAGGCGCACGCCGTGTCATGTGCATCAAGGTGCTTGGAGGCTCCAAGCGCCGCTATGCCACCGTGGGCGACGTGATCGTGGTCTCGATCAAGGAGGCCATTCCGCGCGGCAAGGTGAAGAAGGGCGACGTCATGAAGGCGGTCGTGGTGCGGGTCCGCAAGGACATCCGCCGTCCCGACGGCTCCGTGATCCGCTTCGACCGCAACGCCGCCGTGCTGATCAACAACCAGTCGGAGCCGGTCGGCACCCGTATCTTCGGACCGGTGCCGCGCGAACTGCGCGCCAAGAATCACATGAAGATCATTTCGCTTGCGCCGGAGGTGCTGTGATGGCTGCCAAGATCCGGAAAGGCGACAAGGTCATGGTGTTGAGCGGCCGCGACAAGGGCCGCACCGGCGAGGTGTTCGAGGTGCGCCCGGCCGAGAGCAAGGCGCTGGTGCGCGGCATCAACATGGTGAAGCG
>JBATYU010000391.1:0-15917 GCA_049674245.1 Bradyrhizobium sp.
GGACCAGCCAGGCCAGCAGGAATTGCGCACCGGGCTCGCGCCGTGCCCGCCATACGGCCGGCGCTGCCATGGCGGCCAACGGCGCGCCCGGCCAGAACGTGATCCAGAACAACACCAGATAGAGGCCCGGCGGCGCGCCATGGGATTCCTGCGCCGACAATTTGCTCAACATGTCGCCGCCGATCGAATCCGCGAAAAACGCGTCACCGGCGCGCCAGAAGATCGCGACGAACCACGGCAGCACCAGAACGAGCGTCCACATCAGGCCCCACACCGGGCGCAGCCGCCACAGCCATGATGCCGACCGATCAAGGATCGCGAGCGTGACGATCGTCAGCGCGACGAACAACAGGATCAGCGGTCCCTTGAGCAGCACGCCGCCGGCCAGCGCCGTCCAGAAGATGGCGGGCCAGCTCCAGGGCGGATGTTCCGGATCCTCGCCGCGCTGCCAGGACAGATACACCCGCGCCAGCGCGCCCATCGCCGCGACCACCGTGAGCAGCAGAGTCGCGTCGGTTTTCGCCAGGCGCGCTTCGACGCCAAGCAGCACCGAACTGCACACCAGGAGCGCGGCCAATACGGCGCCGCGCCGTGTCACGAACGCCAGCGCCGTCCAGTAGGTCAGAAGCACCGCGCCGATCGCGCCGACCAGCGAGGGGATGCGATACACCCAGATCCGCAGCTCTGCGCGCGGCAGGCCGAGCGCGGAGACGGTTTCGACCGCGGCGGATTGCAGCCAATAGATGCCGACCGGTTTCTTGTAGCGGACGTCGTCCTGGAAGCGGATGTCGACGAAATCGCCGGTCTCGACCATTTGCTTGGTCGCCTGCGCGAACCGCGCCTCGTCGCGATCGATCGGCGGGATGTTGAAAAACCCCGGCAAAAACAGCAGCAGGCCGCACAAAAGCAGGAAGGCGGTCGCACGCAGGTGACTAGCCGTGACGACGTCGATCACCCGGACCAGCCGGTTACCCGGATTTACCAGGTTCTTCGGCTCGCGCGGCTCTCCAAATCGGCGGCGGGCATAGGTCTCGACCATTGGGTCCGCATACGCCGAAACCGCTATGCCCACAACCGCTTAGGGTGCCTCTATTGAATTCTGACGACAACTGTGTCGGCGGCGCCCACAGCGTCGATCACGGTCAAGCGGGCAAAGCCCGGTCCCGGCGGGTCGATCAGGCGCTGGCGGCGGCCGTCGATTTCGCCCACCGACATACCGTTCACCAGCATCGTCATCGGCAGCACACCGCCGGCGATCTTGACCGGCATGGCGGCAGCGGAAGCGTCGAGGGTGCGGTCGACGTCGATACGCGAGCCATTGAGCGGGAACTGGATGTGGGGCGCCTGCTCGCCGCCGGTACGGACCAATTCGCCGACGGGGCGGAACCGGCGCAGCGGCAGCGGAAGCTTTGCATTGCTTGCGAGCAGTGCGCCCTTCGGTGGTTTCGGCAGTGGCGCCGGAAGCTTGCCAATGCGCGCAAAGGCGTCGAACAGGATCGGCGCCGCGACGGCCCGCCCGATCAGACCCGGTACCGGCGCGCCATCCGGGCGACCGACCCAAACGCCGATGGTGATACGGCCATCGAAGCCGACCGACCAAGCGTCGCGATAACCGTAGCTGGTGCCGGTCTTGAAGGCGATGCGGCCATGCACGCCGTTCTGCGGCGGCGGCGTGCCCAACAGCACGCTAGCGACCTGCCAGGCCGCAACCTGATCGAGTAGCCGGAGGGGTTCGCGCTGGTCATCGCGCGCGGTCACGATCTCGCGCAGCGGGCGGGTCGTTCCGAGCCGCGCCAGCCCGGCGTACAGCTGCGCCAGATCCTGCAAGGTGACGCCGACGCCACCGAGCCCCATCGCAAGGCCCGGCGCTTCCTCCTTCGGCAGCACCAGATTGACGCCGGCCTGCCGCAACCGCGACGACAAGCGGCTGGAACCGACACGGTCGAGCAAGGCGATGGCAGGCACGTTCAGCGACAATTGCAGCGCGCGCTTGACCGGCACCGTGCCCTGATAGGTCATGTCGAAATTTTCCGGTGCGTAAGAGCCGAAGCGGAGCGGGCGATCGTCGATCAGGCTCTCGGGGTGAACGAAGCCATCTTCGAAAGCGAGGCCGTAGATGAACGGTTTTAGCGTCGATCCCGGCGATCGTACCGCGCGGGTCATGTCCACCTGCCCTGCGCGGCTATCGTCGAAGTAATCGGCCGAACCAATCCGGGCGAGCACATCGCCACTCTCATTGTCGACCACCACAATGCCGACCGAGATATTCGGCCCCAACGCAATCGCGCGATCCCGCGCCAAGGGCTCAAGCACCTTCTGCAGGCTCGAGTCCAGCGTCAGCTTGATGACGGGAACATCCTTCACGGTGGCGATCGCCCGGTCGGACGAATGCGGCGCCAGGATCGGCATCGGCTTGCGCAACCGCGGTACCGGCACCGCCTTCGCCTGAGCGGCGTCGTCCTTTGAAACGCGGCCCTCCTCCACCAGGCGGTCGAGCACGCGGTCGCGCGCCGCGCGCGCGCCTTGCGGATATCGATCGAGCCTTCTGGTTTCCGGAGACTGCGGCAACGCCACCAATAGCGCGGATTCCGAAAGCGACAGGCGTTTCGGCTCCTTGCCGAAATAGGCGATTGAAGCAGCACGGATGCCCTCGAGATTGCCGCCGAACGGCGCCAGCGCCAGATACAAATCGAGGATCTGGTCCTTATCCATCCGCCGCTCGATCTCGAGCGCGCGCACGATCTGCCGCAGTTTTGCATAAACCGAACGCTGGCGGCGCGGTTCCATCAAGCGCGCCAGCTGCATGGTGATGGTCGAACCGCCGGAGACGATGTGACCCCGCGTCGCGAGCTGAAACGCCGCACGCGCCAGCGCAAACGGATCGACGCCGGCATGGGTGCGAAAACGCTGGTCTTCGAAAGCCAGCAGCAATTTGAGATAGGTGGGATCGACGCCGGTTTTGGCATCGACCGGCAACCGCCAACGGCCATCGGCCATCGCGTAGGCGCGCAACAGCTTGCCGTTGCGGTCGACGATGGTGGTGGAGACTTCCCTCGCCTGCGCAAGCGGCAACGGCCCGAGCGAGACGACCCAGCCTGCGAAGGTGGCGGAGATAAGCAGGATCACTGTAGCTAAAACAGCGGCAAATCGAATGGCGCGCCGCTTTCTCACACCGTCATGGCCGGGCTTGTCCCGGCCATCCACGACTTCCTTACTAGGCAGAACAGTCGTGGATGCCCGGGTCAAGCCCGGGCATGACGACGGAGAGGTTTTGTCGCCTGCGCCACTCATTTGGCGGTGCGCACCTCAACCGTGCCGGTGCCGGTCCGGCCGTAACGCGAGGGATTGTACATGTCCTCGACATAGGCCTGCGGCAGCACATATTTGCCCGGCGATACCGCGCGCACGACATAGGCGACCGTGAACACCGACTTGCTATCGGCGGCACGGTCGATCGCCGCCGTGAAGCGGTCATCGCGGAATTCGGTGTTTTCCGGCTCCTCGCCATCCTCGATCCAGTCGAGCGTGCCGGTGTCGCCGGATGAGACGAGATGCGGATTGTCGATCTCGAGACCTGCGGGGAGATAGTCCGACACCATGATGTGACCGAATTCCGGCTTGGCCTCGGTAACCCTGAGCACCACCGCAAAGCGATCGTTCTGCCTGGCTTTCGAGACGTCGGCCGGCTTGCCGTCGAGCGTGAAGTAGTTGCGCTCGATCTTGAAACCGTTCGAGGCCGAAGGCTCCGGCGTGATCGGCGAGCCGGAGACCGAGACCACCGCCTGCACCGGTGCGTTACCGGTGTTGGTGATCCTGATCGGCTTGTCCGCCATCTCGGCCGCGTTGTAGCTGCGATAAAGCGCGGTCTTGACCGGCGTCCCATCGAGGTCGAGCGTCAGCGTCTCTTTGGCCAAGGCGCGGGCGGCCAGCACCATCCAGGCGTTTTCCTGGGTCGAGGTGTAGGGCGTGAGCCCGCGCGCGGTCTCCACCCGCATCACCGCCTGGGTCAGCGTCGCGCGCGGCGCGTTGCCTTCGCCGGCCAATGAGACCAATGCCGCGGCATCGCGCAGCGCCGAGCCGTAATCGACCCGGCCGAACTCCAAAACGGGTTTTGGCGCGAGGCTGTCGAGGGCTGCGGCATAGACCCGCTCCGCCCGGTTGCGGTCGCCGACCAGTGCCAGTGCCGCCGCCAGTTGTGATTTCGCAATTGACGTCGCCAGATTGTTGAGCTTGGTGTCGGCGAGATAGCGCAGGTCGCCGATCGGTGCTGCGCCGTTTCGGGCCAGCACGTAGAGGCCGTAAGCGAGATCGCGACCGCCGTCCTTTTCCGGCTCGTTCGCATTGACCACCGAATTGCGGATGCGGTCGAGCGCGCTCTTGAACAGGACGTCCGGCACCGCAAATCCCTTTTCCCGGGCGCGGGTCAGGAAGTCCGTGACGTAGGCATCGAGCCAGGCATCGTCGCCGCCGGCCGACCACAGCCCGAACGAACCGTTCGAGCCCTGCCGCGCCAACAGCCGGTCGATCGAATCCTTGATGCGCTGATCGACCTCGGTGTCGGTGGCAAGATGAGCGCCTGCGGCAAGATCGTTGACGTAAAGCAGCGGCAACGCGCGGCTCGTAATCTGCTCCGAACATCCGTGCGGATAGCGGTCGAGCGCCTTTAAGATGGTCGCTGCATCGAGCGCGGTGGAAAGGCCCGCCGACAACGAAACGCTGCCGGTGCCCGGCACGAGATCGGAGAACATGTCCGCGGTCAGCGTCAGACTCTCACCCTTCGCCAGGGTCCGGATCGATCGGCGCGCCAGGATCTGCGTTGCGGCCTTGACGTCGAGCGCATAGTGCCGCGCCAAGGCGAGGCCTTCCGGCCCCTTGATATCGACGTCGAGCTGCGCGGTGCCGGCGCCGCCGGCGTCGAGCGCCAGCGACATCGAACTACGCTGCTTGGCGGCGAGTTTGATGGTGGTCGCGGGATTGCCCGACACCGTCACCGGTCCCGATGCCCTGACGTTGATGGTGTAGTCGCCGGCGACGCCATCGACATTGTCGACATCAAGACTCATGGTGCCCTGATCGCCGTTGAGCAGGAAGCGCGGCAGGGTCGCGGTCAGCACCACCGGATCGCGCACCGTGACATCGGTGTTTGCGCGTCCGAGCCTGGTCGCGGTCCAGGCCACCGCCATCACCCGCGCGGTGCCGGCGAATTCCGGAATGTCGAAACTGATCTCGGCGGTGCCGTCGGCTGCGACCGTGACGATGCCGGAATAGAGCGCGAGCGGCTTTTGCGTCGGCGGGCTGCCTTGCAGCTCGGCGCCGGCATCGCCGCCCGACTTGATCTGGCCGCGGGTGCCCTGCATGCCGTCGATCAACTGGCCGTAGAGATCGCGGATCTCCGAGGTCATCTGGCGCTGGCCGAGATAGTAATCGTCGGGCGCCGCCGGCTTGTAGTTGGTAAGATTGAGAATGCCGACATCGACGGCGGCGACCACCACCTTGGCGTCTTCGCCCGGGTTGAGGCCGCCGAGCTTGACCGGAATCTTCAAGCTGGAATTCGGACGCACCAAAGCCTGCGGCGACAGTTTTACTTCAAGCGTGCGCGCCTTCTTGTCGATCCCGAACCATTTCAGGCCGATCGCCCTTCCCGGCATCCGCAGGGCCGCGGCATCGAGCGGGCGGCGCAGCGTCGCCACCACATAGGCGCCGGTGCCCCAATCCTTAGCCACCGGAATTTTCACCTGGGCCGTGCCTTGCTTGACGTCGATGCTCTGCGTCGTCAAGAGCCGGTCGCCGACCACATTGATGGTCAGCTTTCCGGCCGTGCGCGCATTGACCGACACCACCATGGTGTCGCCGGACTGATATTCCGGCTTGTCGATCGAGGTTTCCAGCAAGTCCGGCGTGTCGGCGCTGCCGTCGGAATACCAGCCGACATCGAACTGCACCGACGTCAGGGGACCATCGGTCTCGTTCGACTTCACGTCGAGGCGATAGCGGCCCGGTTGCGGCGACAGCGTGATCCGCGCCGGTTGGTCGGCGGCAATCGTGAGATCGCCGTCGGCGACGCGCGTCGTCGATTTGACCGGCTCATATTCCCAATATGAATTCTGCCGGTACCATTGATAGCGGGATTCAAGCTTGAGAAGCTCGTAGCGCAAGCCCTCGCGGGCCAAGGTCTTGCCGTCGGGGCTAGCGAATATCACGTCGAAGGCGGCCTTGTCGCCTTCGGGGACACTCTTGTCGCCGAACAGCGGCTTGACGCCGATCATGGCCGCGGCTGGCGCCACCGGCAGCACCAGCTTGCGCTCGACCGCGCGGCCACCGGCCTCCGCCATCCGGATGAAGATCTGCGCTTCCTGCGGCCGTGTCGAGGTGGGCTGCTTCGCAAGACTGACCGGGAATGTCGCAACGCCGTTGGCGTCGGCCTCCGGGAGATTCTCGATCGGCGTGCGCTCGTTAGAGGTGGTTTCTTCGTCCGCGACGCCGAACTGGTAGCCGGCAAAGCCCGGCCGCTCAGCGGCAGGCGCAACCAGCAAGTCGCCTTCGAGGTGCAGGCCGGAGGCGGGCGCGCCATAGAGGAAATGGCCATCCGCCTTGAGCTCCACGGGAGCCTCAGCTTTGATCAGCTTGTCCTTGGAAGTTAAGTCGAATTCGATGCGATCGGGGACGTAGTCCTCGACCATGAAGGTGGTCTCGCCGACAGAAGCGCCCTTGGGATCGGTGAACGCCCGCACCCGCCAGGTACCGGTCGGGACCGCGGAATTGAGCGGGACCGACAGCGACCGGCCGCCCGCGCCCTGATCGGCCAGCACCGCGCGGCGGAATTCGACGCCGTCGGGACGTTCGATGACGAGCGTCAGCGGCCCGCCGGTCAGGGCATTGCCCTGGCCGTCGCGTAAAAGCGCTGTGAGGTACACGGTTTCGTTGGAGCGATAGACGCCGCGCTCGGCATAGATGAAGGCATCGGCGCCAGCAGGCACTTCCCGGCCCTTGACACCGCGATCTGAAAGGTCAAACGCGCTCGATTTCAGGCTGAGGAAGGCGTAGTCGGTCTTCTCGCCGGTGACGGTCAGCATGGCCGGCGACAAGCCGCCCTCGCCGCGCGCCAGCCCCGCCTCGAACAGCGCGTGTCCGGAATCGTCGGTCTTGCGGGTGGCGAGGATCTCGTTGTTGCGCGCGATCAGCCGCACCTCGGCCTTGGTGACCGCGTCCGTCGAGGCCAGCGAATTGACGAAGACGTGAATGCCGTCATTGCCGGAAAACGCTGATATGCCGAGGTCGGAAACGATGAACCATTGCGTCGCAAGCTGGCTGTCGTCGTCGCTCGCAGGCGTTTTCGGCGCCGCCGTCATGACATAGACGCCCGGCTGCAGGTCGCCCAGCGCAGAATCGACCGGAAACGCCGTGGTGACGTCCTGATTGAGCGTGGTGGCGGTCGCAAGCTCGCCCGACCAGACTTTTACGCCACGCTCGCCGCCAAGGCTGGAAAGCTCGTAACGGTTCAGGCTGCGCTGGAAATCGCTGTCGATCACGGTGTTGATCAGGTTGCGATCGCCGATCCGGAATACGTTCACGGTTGCCGCCGGCGTGTTGACGCTGACGAGCGGAATGCCGCGCTGGCCGGTACGCGGCAGCACATAGGCGCGCCCGGTGAAGCGCACGAACGGCTTGCGGTCGCGCACATAGATGTTGAATTCGGCCGATTTCGGTAACGTCTCCTTCACCGTCGACGGCAGGCCGGCGCGCAGGTTGATGTTGTAGCGCTCGCCATGCTTCAGCCCGTCGACACAGAGCTGCTTGCCTTCGGAGGTCAGCGCCGGCTTGTCGGTGCCGGCGAGCGCCAGGAACGGCGCAAAGTCGGTGCGCTTGGCAAGGTCCTCGGAGAACTGGAAGCAGGCGCGCGGCGAGGCCGCGTCCGAATCCACGCTGTAGTCCATCAGCCGAAAACCGTGCTCGTCGCGCAGCTTTTCATAATTGCCGCGGACGTCGGCGACCTCGCGCATGTCGAGCGACATCCGCAAACTATCCAGCGCCGGCCGCCACAGCTTGCGTTCGGACAGCGCCCGGCCGAGCACGGCGAGCGCATCGGCTTCATCGGCGGCATTGCCGGCGCGCTGATAGGCGATGTAGGCCGCGGTCGAGGCGCGTTCCAGGAAGAAGGTCTGTTCGCTCGTGGTGGAGGGGCGGATCTGGAAGATGGTGCGGGCGAGCCGCAGCCAGTTGCCGCTGTCCTCCGGGGTCGTGGCGGCGATCTGTCCCAGGATTTGCAGGCCGGCGCGGAAATCGTTGCGCTTGAAGGCTGTGTCGGCGTCACTTCGCAAGCTCGCGCCGGACTTGGCGACGGGGCCGGCCTCGCTCTTGATCTGGGCCTCGAGCTTGATCGCCGAATCCGCAAGATCATCGCGCTTGAAGGCCTTGTCCGCCGCCTGCGCCGTGACCAGGCCAAGCGCCAGCGTTGCGCAAAGCGTTGCGGCGCGAACCAAACCGATCATGATGGAACTCCATGGGGGGCGGGCCAAGGCCGCGTTGCGATGAGGAAGTGCGCGAAAAGGTGACGGACTCAAGGCATACGTTAGGAGCAGAAACGTCGCATGCGACATGGCGGTGACACCCCTTTGGGTTGCGACCGGCAGAAGATGGGGCAGCATCGCGTTACCGGCGGACGGAAGCGCGGTCCACCGCTCCCCTTGGTCGATCGGTCACGGAAAACGGTTCGGACTGACTTGGCGGAGGAGCGGATTTTTCATATTGGCAATGTTATGAAGGGTTGAAGCGATCCGGTCGCCGGCCGATCCCATAGCTCAACTGGATAGAGTAGCGGATTTCTACTCCGCGGGTTGCAGGTTCGAGTCCTGCTGGGATCGCCAACAAAATCAGTTATTTATGCGATCTCTATAATCCGGGCATGCCCGCCCTCACCCGCCCACAAAAGATCACCTTCGGCGACATGCGCGAGTCCGGCGTTCGCGGCGTCCTCGTCTATTGCTAGGATTACTGCGCCATTCGATCAATGCAGTTTCGCGATAGACCCAGTCAGCGTATCCGTTGGTCCAGAGTAGTCCAAATTCATGCCGTTAACTTGGCATGAAACCGCGCTTGTTCCGGTCGTGATATTAAAACCGTTACTACGCGGAGTCTCGACGGTAGAAAAATCATAAAATATGCCACCGACGTTTTGGTTACCGAGATGAACGGTCCCCAAGTGGATCGCGAGCTTCGTGACGTGACTTGCACCGCCCGATCCAGGACAATCGAATGAGCAGTTCTTTCCGTTAGCGCAGGAATATCGCCACTCAAAGGCGATTTCAAAATCTCTGGGATAGGACGGACCTGCCTCTACACTTCTTCCCTCCTGAGCCGACAGAGACACCGGAGGCCAGCCAACAAACAGGACTGCCCCCAACACCAACGCATGAAAACTATTGAATGCCATTCGCCTGCGCCTCTCGCTTCCCGTCGTGTGCTCACGGGTGCCCTCAGCCCCAAGCGCTGGCGGCTTCACGATCAATCAAATCGGCGAGATTATGGGCGAATGCCCGCCACCCGCCCGGAAAAGATCACGTTCGGAGAGATGCGCGCCGCTGCCGGGGCTAGTCACAACTCGGCGTAGCGATAAACCTTCGTATCGGTCCGTGATCCCTTTAGATGCCTGACGTTTACCTACGTTCAATTGAGCCGCTGATCGCGATTATCTTAGATAGGTGTGCGGTAGCGACCCCCCGGTTCCCCCCAACCCGCTATCGCTGCCCTCCTTGGGCGTTTCCTCCCTAGACTTGGGCCGCTTGTGGCAACGCAAGCGGTCTTTTTTCTAACGCCGATCCCGAGCCGAGTAGCGTTGACGCGGCGTGCACGCTGCTAGGGCTCGTCTGTGAGTCGGATTTCAGTGGGTTGGGGCCGCATTGAGCTTCGCCAGTTCGTCGTCCAGGAGACGGACATGCCAGGGGGCGGCCGACGCTCTACTCAGCAAGTCTTCCAATAGTCGAGATAGTCTTCTGTCATGGCTGTGCCTCTGAAGCGTCTGCGTTCAAGTTGCTTCCGCCCATCCGGATGCTACAATTCCCGCGAGCGTCAGACTTTTGGCCGGAAGGGACAAAAGGATGCCCGGTAGCGCCCTTGGTGAGATTGGGATTGTGCTTTATCCGGGTGTGCAAGCAGCCTCTGTACACGGGCTCACGGATTTGCTCGGCATCGCGGCAAAGCTCGCGATTCGTCAGCAAAAAGGTGCGCGGTTCCCGCTTCGTGTCACGCATTGGCAATCAGCAAGCAGCGACGACGCCAACCATTCGTGTGTGTATGACAGCAACCCGGATGGGCAAGCGCAGCCGAGCTTCCTGATCATTCCCCCCACCATGGTGGACCTTCCGGATCCCAGTGTTCCCGGCGGTGTGGTCTGCTGGGTGCGGGAGCGTCACGCTGCAGGCGCCAAGATCGTGTCCGTATGCTCGGGCGCTTTTGTCCTCGCCGAAACCGGTCTCGTCGCGGGACGTTCGGTATCGACGCACCCGATTTGTGCGGCGGCGCTCGCAGAGCGGTTTCCGGATATGATGGTCACGACGAGCCAGCGCATCATCGACCATGGCGATGTGATTACGGCAGGTGGCTTTCTCGCGTGGGTCGACGTCGGACTGCATTTGGTGGAGAAGATTCTTGGTGCATCTATCAGGGCGCAAACTGCTCACTTTATCCTTGCGGAACAGGCCGGGAGCAAGGCGCGATACTTCCCAGGCTTCGCTCCCAAACAAGACCATGGCGACATTGCAGTTCTGAAGGCTCAGGAGTGGGTTCACATGAGGGACGGACGGGACGTCTCTTTGGCTTCGATGGCAGCGGTCGCAGGTTTGGAAAGGCGTACGTTTCTCCGCCGGTTCGCAAGCGCTACGGGCACGACGCCAATCGAATATTGTCGAGCCGTTCGCATCGCGCGGGCACGCGAGCTGCTGGAGTGCGGGAATACGCCTCAGAAGGATATCGCACAATCCCTCTGTTATGGAGACGTAGCTTCATTTGCACGCGCCTTTCGCAAGGTTACCGGGTGGGCGCCAGGGAGCTACAGAAAAAAGTTCGGCGCGTATGTTGTGGCGTCTGACCAATCTGCGCACGACGCATCCAGTCGGAAGTTGCGGAAGAGAGAGGGGGCCATTCAGCCCCAGCTCTGAGCAGGCGCACACTTCTTAAGCGTTGCAACTCAGTGGTTCTGCCGACGCGTTCACAAGCCTGAACGCTGAGTGCTCGCACGCGCCCGCGCATGCACCCGACGCCAGTGTCCCTTGCGGTTAAAGCTTTGACACTTGCAGCCATTGCCGCATGCCCATAGGTGCGGGCACCTTATCGAAACCCACTCACAGTAAAGAGGGTGCAATGAGCACGAAAAAGACAGGTATCGTTTTCGCGCATGGACTTTGGGCCGATGGCTCATGCTTCCAGAAGTTGATCCCAACGCTTCAAGCCGAGGGGCACGAAGTGATTTGCTCGCAGCACGGCCTTGACTCGCTAAAGGGCGATGTCGATTGCGTCACACGTTGCATCGGGCGGGTCAGCGGCCCTGTGGTCCTTGTCGGCCACTCTTACGGCGGCACCCTGATCACGCACGCAGGAACGGACGACCGGGTCGCCGCCCTGGTCTACATCGCGGCCCTTGCACCCGATGCCGACGAGACATCGCAGAGCCAGCAGAGCAAGTTTCCCGTCACGGACGTCTTTTCCCACATCGACGTCGCCGATGGGCGGATTTGGCTACGTCCAGATGGCGTGGCCGCCTTCGCCGGGGACCTCCCCGACGCGGAGCAAAAGCTGGTCTGGGCGACTCAGGCCGTGCCCGTGCCTGACCTGTTCACGCAAAAGGTCGACGGCGTCGCCTGGCGGTCGAAGCCGAGTTGGTACATCGTGGCCAAGAACGACCGCACCGTCCACCCCGAGCTGGAACGCTTCGTCGCGAAGCGTATGGGCGCGACAACCGTCGAGACCGACAGCAGCCACGTCCCGATGCTTTCCCAACCGGGCTTTGTGCTCGACGTGATCCGCAGGGCGGCGAAAGCTGTCACCTCAGTGCATGCGGCCGCGTAATCACCGACGGGAGCTCGGTCGTCTAAGCAAGCGAAGCGAAGAGCCTGAACATGACTGAATCAGCGGCGCCTGTACGGGTCGTCGAGGAAACGCCTGTCTACTGGAGGGTGTTATTCGATTATCCGCCTTTCAACATTGTAGACGCCACCATATACGAATGCCTCCAGGATCTGCTTGCTCGGATGGACGCCAGCCCGAACCTGCGTGTCGTAGTATTCGAGAGCGCGAATCCTGAGTTCTACCTTGCCCACTTTGATTTGACCGGCAAGACGGGGAACATCACCACAGCTGTCGGGCCTTCCGGGCTTCCGATCCTGACAGATACGTTCGTCCGCCTCACCAGGTCCCCGGTGGTCAGCATCGCGAAGATTCGAGGCTGCGTCCGCGGCGTGAGCAGCGAGTTCGTCCTCGCCTGCGACATGCGCTTCGCGTCGCGCGAGAACACGCTACTGGGCCACCCCGAAGTCGGGGTGGGCTTGCATCCCGGCGGCGGCGGTACGGAACGGCTGCCATTGCTGGTCGGCCGCGGCCGCGCACTCGAAATCGTTCTCGGCGCGAATGACTTCGACGGAGACACCGCGGAACGATACGGATACGTCAACCGGGCACTTCCGGACGCGGAGCTGGACGGCTTCGTCGATGTGCTCGCGCGCCGGATCGCCTCCTTCGATCGGCGTCCTATCGCGGCAGCGAAGCGTCTCATCAACCAAGTCTCGTTGCCATCCGCCGAACGGCTCCTCGACGCCCTCACCAGCTTTCAGACCGCGCTGACGTGGCCTGAAACGCAGCAGCGAATCCAAGCTCTGTTAAAGCGCGGACTCCAACGGGAACGCGACTTCGAACATCGGTGGCCAGAGGTGCTAGGCACGCTCCTCGAGTAGTAGTTACCGCGTGGCGAGCATCTTCTCGTCCATGCGCCTCCACGCCGCAATATATTCCTCTTGATTTCGATAGCGTATCACCGGAGCTACGGGCGGGCCGTATGGATCGACCCGGTCGTCCGGTCGCGCGTCGCCCTGGAAAGCCGGCGTCAGCGTGCTGCGGTGCCGGTCCGCCGACCCGGTTCGCTCTTGAATGCGGCGCCTGTCACTTTCACGATGTGATCGATGACGGCGCGCACCGCAGGAGACTTGCCGAGATCGCGATGGAAGAGAAGCCAAAGCTCCCGTTTGGGAGGCGGTTCGGGCGTCTTGACTTGCACGAGCGCCGAGTAATAGCGGGCCATCGCGTGCGACAAGGCGGCAAGACCAAGGCCGCCGCGAACGGCTTCGAGCATTGCGGCCAAATCATTGGTCCGCAACGCGAACGGCCGGGCGCCGGCCATGGCCGCAATCCAGCGCTGTTGTGGAACATGCTCCAGGCTCTCGTCGTAGCCGATGTAATTGCGGTCGCTCGCGGCAGTTCGCGCGACGTACTCACGTGTTCCATAGAGCCCGAAATGGAAGACCGCGAGCCGCCGTGCGACGAGTCCCTTCTGGCTAGGGCGGAACATGCGTAGCGCAACGTCGGCCTCCCCCCGGCTGAGGCTCACCGCGCGTGGCTCACCAGCGAGTTCGATTCTGAGGTCGGGATTGCTTCGTCTAAGTGACGTCAAGCTGGGCGCGATCAGGCTGCTTATCAGATGAGGTGGCCCACTGATGCGCACGACCCCGTGGGGGGAGCGGTCGGCCCCTCGTGCGTAGCGCTCGATATCGGCGATGGCGGTCTCCGCGGCGCCGCCGAGGTCACGGACGCGTTCTCCGGCGTTGGTGAGTTGGTAGGCGCGCGGCAGCCGATCGACGAGTCTTATGCCGAGATCGCGCTCGAGGCTTTCGATCCGCCGCGCCACGGTCGAGTGGTCGGTACCCATTCGCTTCGCGGCCGCCGACAAGCTGCCGCTCCGCGCCAAGGCGAGGAAGAAGGTTAGGTCGCTCCAGTCCATTGCCGCCTCGCGAATATATGCGCATTCATTGCGCAAAAATGCGTGCTTGGTTCACCCGCTGATAGGGCTAATCTACTCTGTCTTTCAAGCTGCTCCAGAGATGATCGAGATTGCCGAAAGTTCCAGAGCTAAACTCCGTGCGGCAACATGCTTGGGAAGAAAATCCAGGGAGACGTTTCAATGCAAAAGCTTGCACGTTTGGGTACGGCATTCGTGGTGGCCGCCACGTTAGCTAACTTCTCCGGCACAATGCCGGCCAAGGCAGATGCAAATGCCCCGTTCTGCCTTAATCCGGCGGGAAGCATAAAGAGCGCATGCGATTACTATACCCTCGCGCAATGCATGGCGGCAGGCGTCGGCATAGGTGGTTCATGCGCCGCGAATCTCCGTCAGGGACCTCGCAAATGAGCAAGATCCCGGTGCGCGGGGCGTCTACGATTTGATGCTCTGGATTTGAGCTTTAGGAGGTTGTCCATCCGCTCCTGATGCTTGACGAAGACCGCTGCCGCACGGAAAAGCGAGGGGTTGAAGAAGACCCGCCCATCTCACGATCAGCGCGGAAGTCGCCACTCGCTTCCAGTATTGAGAAGATGGAAAACCGCAGCGACAAGCTGCGCTGGCAGGAACGGTTTTTCCAAGAGAATGCTGTTGGGCACACCGCGCGAGGGCCAGCGCCGGACCGCCGCCCCGGTGATGTAAACGATAGGAAAGACGGGATCGATCTCTCTGGATTGGCGAGCCACCTCCCAACCGTCCATCCTGCCCTTCAAGATCACGTCGGTCACCAGCGCTCGATATTTGATCAAGCCGCTTTTGAGAAGTGTGACAGCCTCTTCACCGGATGCTGCGATGGCAGGTTCGAAGCCGCCATCGGTAAGCGCGTCTTCAACCATGATTTGAATATCGGGGTCGTCCTCGATGACCAAAACCGCCGGTAACTCTTGCACTGGTACACCCTTATCGAGCCGCGCCCCCAGCTCGACAACGCATTCACGTTACGCCCTGCAGTTCCTATAGAAATATGTCCAAAAATGAACGTAGGGATTTTTGGTTCAATCCCGGAATTTCGCCGGGATCTTCGTGCTGTGGAAGTATGGAACCTGTTGCGCACCAACTGCGGCGCGGATTCATCCTCGGCCCGACGATGTTTGCCAAGGATAGGCGCTGCGTGCGCCCAATCCGCAAACCTGGCGCGGGCTTAATAGATGGTCAAATGAATGTCCCGATCTACGTCCACGCCAGCAAGGAAGTCGGCGACGTCGAGCACCTCGAGGTCTTTACCGCTGCGGACGCCGCGGATCACTGGTTCCGCGAGCATGATCCGGAAAGGGCGTCGCGTTCGAATAATCCGGTTGAGGAAATGAACC
Organism: Bradyrhizobium sp.; assembly: GCA_049674245.1. Classification (GTDB taxonomy): domain Bacteria; phylum Pseudomonadota; class Alphaproteobacteria; order Rhizobiales; family Xanthobacteraceae; genus Bradyrhizobium. Next base: position 15,349 of record JBATYU010000391.1, read on the forward strand.
CCTTCCGCCAACCAGGCCTTTCAGATGTTCGTTTTCGTTTTTATTCGACTGATCTCATCAGCGAGGGCCGCCGACAACTTTTTGCGGCGCCGGCAAGCCGGGCAGAGCCGGGAGCGTTGAAGATGCACCGGATCGGGCACGGCACCTGAGAACGGCGGAAGGCCACATATCACAAGGCGACGGAGCGCGACGATGACAACCTCTACATGCTGCTTCTGCGGTCGAACCGTTGATCAGGTAACGCACCTTATCCAAGGTCCTCAGCTTTATATTTGCGACATCTGCGTCGATGCCTGCATCGATACGCTCGCGACGAAGGACCATGGCTGGAGGGAACGCCAGATCGACTACCTTTTGAGGCTTCGGAACAGGCAAGCAACTCCGCAGGCTATGCCGTAGTCGGCGGGCGCGGCGCGCCAGTTCCACAAGTTCATTTTTTTTCCATCCTTTAGGGAACCAGGTTCCCAGTACGGCGTATTAGTTCCCGATGCAGCGCGGTTGGGGGGCTGAAATGCCCGAAGCGTCCATATTCTTGGTAGAAGATGAAGCACTGATCCGGATGATGCTCG
>JBATYU010000392.1:0-1566 GCA_049674245.1 Bradyrhizobium sp.
CACCTATACCGGTCAGGCCGGGCCGGTCTATATCGAGCCCCGCAGCAATCCCGGCGCCTACGACCTCGAAATCTTCCTGGTGCTGAAGGAGTTTTCGCCGACTTTCAGCCGCGGCGGCGACATGGCGATGGACGCGCTGGCCGGTGCGCCGGCCAAGGCCTTGCAGGACATGGGAGCCGAGGCCGACGCTGCGGCAAACGACAAGACCAAGGGCTTTGAGGTCGGCTACGACCTGTTCGCCATCAACGGCAGGATGCTCGGCCATGGCGAACCGATCCGCGTGAAGCAGGGGGAGCGGGTGCTCTTCCATGTGCTCAACGCCAGCGCAACCGAGATACGCAGCCTCGCGCTGCCCGGACACACCTTCAGGATCGTCGCGCTCGACGGCAATCCGGTGCCGACGGAAGCCGACGTGCCGCAGCTCTGGCTCGGCACCGCCGAACGGGTTTCCGCAGTCGTCGAAATGCAACGTCCGGGCGTCTGGATCATGGGCGATCTCGCCGACGACGATCGTAACCGCGGGATGGGGATCGTCGTCGAATATGCCGGCCGGAAGGGCAAGCCGCAGTGGATCAAGCCAAAACCGTTCCGGTGGGATTATGGCCTGTTCGGCAGGCCGAATGGCGTAGCTGCTGAGCCCGACGAATCGTCAAGCACAATGCGGCGCTTGGCGGCTTCAACCAGTGGACGCTCAATGGCGAAGCCTTTTCGATGGACAGGATGAAGCCGATGTACCGGATTCGTCAGGGGCGGCGTTATCGGCTGAAATTCCGCAACGCCAGCGACGACATCCATCCGCTGCACCTGCACCGGCATAGTTTCGAGCTGGCGCGGGTGGGCGGAAGGCCTGCGGCGGGTGTGATCAAGGACGTGGTGATGCTCGGCGGCTTTCAGGAAGCGGAATTCGACTTTGTCGCCGACAATCCGGGTCCGACGCTATTTCATTGTCACCAGCAGCTGCATATGGACTTCGGATTTATGGCGCTTTTCGACTACGTATGATCGTTCATGCGCGGCCCCGGTTTTTGATGGAGCATCGCGACAGAGAGATGCCATGACGACGACAGTTCATTCGCCGCAGTCGAAAAACTCCGAGCAAGGCGCCGTCTTCGAGGTCCTGCTTGTCTTTCTCAAGCTTGGCTTGACCTGCTTCGGGGGACCGATCGCGCATATCGGATATTTCCGCGACGAGTTCGTCACGCGCCGCCGCTGGCTCGACGAACAGGCCTATGCCGATCTCGTCGCCTTGTGCCAGTTTCTGCCCGGTCCGGCGAGCAGTCAGGTCGGGTTTTCCGTTGGCCTGATGCGCGCCGGATATCTCGGTGGACTAGCGGCATGGACCGGCTTCACGCTGCCCTCGGCAATCGCGCTCGTGCTGTTTGCGTTTGGCGCTCCCTTGCTTGGCGGACCGCTTGGCAGCGGGTTGCTTCATGGTCTCAAGCTCGTTGCGGTCGCCATCGTCGCGCAGGCGGTCTGGGGCATGGCGCGCACGCTTTGCCCCGATCGGGAGCGCGCGTCGATTGCGGCGGTTGCATCGGTGCTCATTCTGTCGAGCGCCCCTTCGGT
>JBATYU010000393.1:0-5450 GCA_049674245.1 Bradyrhizobium sp.
TGCATGTCACGACCGTTTTGTCGGACAAGTACTTGGCGATGGTAGGCGAACAGGGTGGCAAGGACTGGGGCGTCAATGAAGCTGGCATGAAGCAGATGGATGACAACATCGGCGAAGTGCTCAAGAAACTCGAGGCCATGGGTCAGCTTGACAATACCATCGTCGTCTTCACCACCGACAACGGCGCCGAAGCTATTTCCTTCCCCGACGGTGGCGTCACTCCATTCAAGGGACAGAAGGGCGAGGCGTGGGAAGGCGGATTCCGCGCACCGTGTGTCGTGCGCTGGCCCGGTCACATCAGGCCTGGAACGGTCAAGAACAAGATGTTCGCCTCTCTCGACTGGGTGCCGACACTGGTCGACATCGCCGGCGGTGCCAAGGGTGACGCTCTGACGAAGCAGATCGAAGCCGGACAGTATCCCGGAATCGTGAAGACACATCTCGACGGCTTCAACCAGCGCGCCTATCTCGAAGGGACCAGCGAAGCCTCGGCGCGCGATGTGTTCTTCTTCTACTCAGGTGCTACGCCATCGGCGGTGCGCTACAAGCACTGGAAGATGTATTACACGATGGCGCAGGGCGGGGCGGAGGGTTGGATCCAGCCATTGATCCCATACCATTTCACCCTGGTTCAGAACATCAAGCGCGATCCGTTTGAGCAGGCGGTCGGTCCGAACCAGAAGACCGCGTTAGGTCTGGGTGGTGCATTGGCAGGCCCCGTGACTGGATACCTCTACGACTGGAATATGCTTCCGATCGGCCAGTTGCTCTGGCTGAAGGAGCTGACGTCCTACAAGGATTTTCCGCCGCTGCAGGCGCCGGAAACCTACAACCTGGACGGGATCCTGAAGCAGGTTCAAGAAGCCAGGACGAAAGGCGACTAAGGCGATGGGCTAATCACGCGAGCGACTAGCCGCGCGAGACGAGCGTGATGCGCCCAAGCGGGCGCCCCATGACGGGGCGCCCGAACCGCGCCAGCTCTTTCCGGCGGGGCTACTGAGGAAGTGTAATATCAAACAGCGGTTGGATAAGTGCAGCGGTGTTGTTTGCCATGCCCCATGGGGTGGTCAGGATGATTTCCCGTCCGGCGAAATACAAGCTCCCTTGGGTTACGATACTGCTGGCTACGGCTGCCACATTGCCCTCGCAGTCGACGATGGGAGCTCCTGACGCGCCATGGTCGAGCACATAACGGTCGTTGTTGCGCTCTTCGATATCCCACATCTCGAACAGACCCGATCCGGGTAGCACTTTGGCAAACGGATGATCGCGAGGGATGTCGCCACTAACTGAAATTTCAGCGAACCTGCCCTTTGCAAAGCGGAGTCCGTCAAGATAGGCAATGCTCCGTACTGGCTCGTTTCTTGAAAGCGGCTTCTCGCGAAGCTTGAGAGTCCGCGCGTTAGGAAATGGTTCCCGCAATTCAAAGAGCGCGAACCCCTCGGGAAGTGCCCTTACGACGGCAAGTAACCGAGCACTCACCTGCACCGTGACGTCCTGCTGCTGCACATCGACCTTCCTCCACTCGCCTCTCGGCAGTACGGGGGCGTCATCGACGAAGTGCGCTATCGAGACCAAATACCGCGTACTGCCGTAAAACCAAGCTGTCGCGCGATACCCGTCAAGCGATGGTCGGGGTTTCTCGGCAGCGGTGAAGTACCGCGTCATGCTGACCGTTGTTGCCGCGAGCGTTGAAGGGTCGATACAGGCGTCCTCCGCACGAGCACATTGCGCAATCACCATCATGAACACCAAAATCATTGGTCCCGTAGTCAGGCCGGCAACCGGCCCGGCGCAGGCCTGTTCCGGTCGCGTGAGGAGGGCGCTCCGGCGACTAGTAGTTCGGCCCAGCAGGAGCATGCGGATCGCGGACGCGAGGCTGCTTAGCGTGGTGCTATAATCCTCCTCTCCGGCATATTGATCCAATACAAGTCGTGCACCCACAGCCCGCAGGCCAGCCCTCATTCCCACATGCGCCCCCATTTGCCCGGTCCCGATGATATGAAAATTCGATTCCGGACGAACGGACAATTAGCGAAGGGGCTTAGTCTCTGATTTTTCCCCACTATTCTGGTCGGATATCGCCCGCGCCGTCTGACCGAACGGGCCGGCGCTGAAGGAGCGGCTGTGCTGACACCGGACAGTGGCCTGCGCGTTCTCCTCCGCGCGACTCATCCACGGGAATTCGATCTTCGGCCGAAACTGCATAGCGCGAGTCCGGCGGAGCGCTCACAATCCAAGTTGAGGACCGTCTGTCGGCAGCCAGAGGCGTGGCGCGGCATTTGACTCCACGAAATTGTATTCGTCGAACGTATGCCCAACGAACTCGCACCGCAGGAGAGGGAGAGTGAGCGCGATCGGAACAATTTGCTTGGGTGTGCTGGCGTCGCTTGCTTGCGCGATCGTGCCAGCCTCCGCGCAGCAGCCGCAAAAGCCCAATATCCTGGTCATCATGGCCGATGACATCGGCTACTGGAACATCAGCGCCTACAATCGCGGCATGATGGGCTACCACACGCCCAACATTGATCGCATCGCGAACGAGGGCGCGATATTCACCGACTATTACGGCCAGCAATCCTGCACGGCGGGCCGCGCTGCGTTCATCACAGGACAGAGCCCGTTGCGGACCGGCCTCCTGAAGGTTGGGCTGCCAGCGGCGAAGGAGGGATTGTCGGAGAAGGATCCGACCATTGCCGAGCTTCTGAAGCCGCAGGGCTACGCCACCGGACAATTCGGCAAGAACCATCTCGGCGACCGCAACGAATTCCTGCCGACGGTGCACGGCTTCGATGAGTTCTTTGGCAATCTTTATCACCTGAACGCTGAGGATGAACCGGAGAACCCCGACTATCCGAAAAATCCATCGTTCAAGGCGCAGTTCGGTCCGCGCGGCGTCATGAAGTGCGTGGCGGTTCCCACCGACACACCGGGCGACGACCCTCGTTTCGGTACTTGGGGTAAACAGAAGTGCGAAGACACCGGGCCGCTCACCAAGAAGCGCATGGAAACGATCGACGAAGAATTCCTGAAGGCTTCCGTTGACTTCATCGACCGTGCCAATCGCGACAAGAAGCCGTTCTTTGTTTGGTTCAATCCGAGCCGCATGCACATTTGGACGCGTCTCAAACTCGAATCGCAGGACAAGACCGGTTTAGGTATCTATCCGGATGGCATGGTGGAGCACGACGGTCAGGTCGGACAGTTGCTCAAAAAGCTCGACGATCTCGGGATCGCCAACAACACAATCGTGATCTACACCACCGACAACGGCGCCGAGACATTCACCTGGCCCGATGGTGGCACCACGCCCTTCAAGGGCGAGAAAAACACAAACTGGGAGGGCGGCTACCGCGTACCCGCAATGATACGCTGGCCCGGAGCAGTGCCTCCGCGCGCCGAGATCAATGAAATCTTCTCTGCCGAAGACTGGGCAACGACTCTGGTGGCGGCCGCAGGCGAGCCTGCTATCAAGGATAAGCTGCTGCAGGGTTACGATGCTGCCGGCAAGAATTTCAAGGTTCACCTCGACGGCTACGACCAGCGCGATTTGCTCTCGGGCAAGGGCCCGGACAAGCGTCGCGAGTTCTTCTATTGGACGGACGATGGCAACCTTGCCGGCCTTCGCTACGAGCAGTGGAAGGCGGTGTTCCTGGAGCAGAAGGCCGAAGGCTTCAGTGTATGGCAGCAGCCGATGGTGCAACTGCGCCTGCCGATGCTGTTCAACCTGCGCTCAGACCCGTTCGAGCGCGCGCAGCACGAGTCCGGCGACTACGTACGATGGTTCATCGAGCACGCGTTCGTGGTCGTCCCGGCGCAGGCGATCGTGGGACAACATCTCGCGAGCTTCGTACAATTCCCACCGCGCCAAAGACCCGGTTCGTTCTCGGTCGAGCAGGCGCTGGAAAAGCTGAGGCTTCCGCCAGCCAATAATTAGTGCGCGGGTCGCGACAAAAAGGTCGACAGCTTTACTCAGGCGTCGAACGAAAAGGCTAAGCAGTACGACTGGACGGTGATCAGCATGAAGAACGATTGGAAGCGAGTATTCGCGTTCGAGGAGTAGTAGCAACTCCGCGGGACATTTTCGAGAGCAGACCATGCCCATGTCATTCGAGATGCTCCATCGCCTTCGCGTGCCAAAATTTGCAAGGCCGCGTTCGCCCACTGCGGCTTTGCGCAACTACAAGCGGCAACGCATCGGATTTGTGTTCGTGTCTTTCATATTCCTCTGTTGCTCGGCCGGGCAAAGCTACACCGCCGAAAATCTGGAGTGTCCAGAAATCGGTCCGGGGTGGGTCCCGGATCTCATCGGCGATGCCGCTGGTGGCGGGCTGTTCACAACCGAAAGCCGCGTCGACCTCGTCAACGAGATCAACGATTCGATCAACCGGCTGCAAATCATTAGCCCCAATATCTCGCGGTCTGACGTGCAGAACGTGCTGATTGCGGCGTATTGTCGTGTCGTGGCCCGCAAGCCGGGGCTCGGCGCCTCCGAGAAATGGAGCCGCATGCGCCAGTTCGACAGTGTCCTGGAGCCGCAGATTGCGGCCAACATGATGCCTACGGGAACGCTGATCATCGCCAATGTTCCCCTCCCTCCCGACGTCTATCAGGAGCTGAGGAGGCAGGCTGTGACCTCTGATCAGACTACGGCGCAATTGATGGCCGCCATCCTGAGCCGCGCAGCAGGGAAGTAGCCGAATTGCAACATGAGGAGGCGAGCATGAAGCAGAAGCTCTTTATGATCGCTGGCGCGCTCATCGTGATCGGCGCAGTCACCGGTGGCGCGCTGTACTATGCTTATCCGGTCCAGGTGTCCACGCTTGGAGGCCTGAGCCGCAATTTTATTCTGACGTTATTTGCACCTCCGGGCACGATAACGACGGAATCGAACGCGGCTTACAAAGGCGCTGGGGCTGTTGCGGCCGCGCCAACCGCCGAAGTGCTCTCGCCGAACACAGCCGCCGGAGACTGGCCGAGCTACAACAGAACGCTCACTTCGGAGCGTTACTCGGAGCTGAGCCAGATCAATACGAAGAATGTCGGCAAACTGAAAGTGTTGTGCACTTACGACGTCGATCAGATCACTGCTTTTGAGTCCGGGTTGATCATGGTGGAAGACGCTCTGGTCGGCACCACGCAATTCGATATTTTCTCCCTCAACCCGGCGACTTGCGCCGAGAATTGGCGAACACACGAGGACTACCCCCCAACGCTTCTGCCGGCCAATCGAGGCGCCGCCTACCTGGACGGCATGTTGTTCCGCGGCACCGGGGACGGGCGGGTGCTGGCTTATGATTTCAAGACCGGCAAGCGAATCTGGGAAACGACGATCGCGGACCCGAAACATGGCGAGTCGGTTCCATCGGCGCCGATCGCCTCCGACGGCCTCGTCTACGTCGGCAACGCGGGCGGCGACTTCAAAGGCGGGAAGGGCCATATGTTCGCGC
>JBATYU010000394.1:0-2612 GCA_049674245.1 Bradyrhizobium sp.
CCAATCGGCCATCAGCCCATCCTTTGGCACGTCATGCAATACTACAGCAAATATGGGCATCGGGACTTTGTTCTGTGCCTTGGCTACAAAGCGAACGTCGTGAAGGATTACTTTCTGAACTACAAGCAGGCGGCAAACAGTGACTGCACAATCTCGCAGTTTGGCAAGAAGGTCGAATTGCTCGGCGAACGACCTGTGGATTGGCGGGTTTCACTCGTGGACACGGGAATATGGCGCAACATCGGTCAGCGCCTCTTAGCAGTCCGTCATCTCGTTCAGGATCAGGAAATTTTTCTCGCCAACTACAGCGACGGCCTGACCGACGCACCGCTACCGGAGATGATTAACCGCTTCAAAAGAAGCGGCAAGATCGCTTGTTTCATCGCGATACACCCGCCGATAACCTTTCATCTGGCCGATTTCGACGAGAACGGCGTTGTTCGCCGAATGAGCGCGAGTCATGAGTCCGAGATATGGATCAATGGCGGATATTTCATTTTCCGGAAGGAGATATTCGACTACATCCAAGAAGGGGACGAACTGGTGGTGCAGCCCTTCAAGCGCCTCATCGACCGTGGGGAGCTCATCGCCTACAGGTACGAAGGATTTTGGCGGGCCATGGACACACTCAGGGACAGACAGGTGCTCGAGGAGATGATTGAACGTGGCGATACGCCATGGCAGCTGAACAACAGTATCGCCGCGGCGGTGAATGCGTGAAGGCGCTTCGGGTCGCCGGACGTGGAGACCGGCTGTCGGTGCTATGCTTGGGAGCGCACTCCGATGATATCGAAATTGGAGCAGGGGGCACGCTTCTAAGCTGGCTGGACCAAGGCATTCACCTTGACGTTCATTGGTGTGTGCTCAGTGGTGTCGATGAACGCGGCAGGGAAGCAAGGGCGTCCGCGACCGATTTTCTAGCAGCAGCTGCGGGTCGTACAATCGAAATCATGAACTTTCGCGACGGCTTCTTTCCGGAGCAAGGCGAACAGATCAAGGTCTGGTTTGAAGCGTTGAAGGACCGCGTTAATCCCGATGTAATCCTCACCCACCGACAAGACGATGCGCATCAGGACCATCGCCAGGTCGGTCGCCTCGTTTGGAATACTTTTCGAGATCATCTTATTCTTGAGTACGAGATACCAAAATGGGATGGCGATATGGCAAGACCTAATCTCTATATGCCTGTTTCGGCATCTGTAATTCAGCGCAAGGTAGATTTGCTTATTTCGCATTTTGGTAGCCAACGCTCCAAGCAGTGGTTCGATGCTGAAACCTTTCTCGGCCTGGCGCGGCTAAGAGGGATGGAATGCCGAGCTCACGAGCGCTATGCGGAAGCGTTTATCGCGCGCAAACTCTCACTGGGTTGATTGGTTGCGGCGCGCCGACTTCTCAGAATTTATGCAGAGGCGTTCTTTGCACGAAAGCTGAGTCTCGGGTGAAGGCGAAGAAGCACTGACCGGAGCTCCTTGTATCGCCCCCTCCCCGGCCACTTTGCACTATGTTCCGGGGTCGCCGGATCAGTCGGAGGGCGCGCCCCGCGCCTGCTCTGAACCCGAAGCTTGTTGCCGCTTACAGGTCCGCATCGCAACCCGGCAAGGCATTCGCGGAACGCGTGATTACCGAGATCGATCCAAGCTATATCGGCATCGTACCCGCTGGATACACGGCGGGACAAGCTTAAGGCCACCGTCGCCACGCTCGAAAAGCAGTTTGCCAGCCTTCAGGAACGGGCCGACAAGGTTCCCGCCTAGTGGCGCCGGGCGTGGGATGCCCCGTCCTCGAGTCTAGGAAGGCCGCTGGTGAGTCAGGGGCGCGCGATTGTACCGGGTTTACGTTTGGCACCCGGTGAACCGAAAATCGTGCCCCTCGTGCAGTTCTGCCAAATACGCTAAGCCGTATATCGTCAGCTGCCCAGCATCGCGCCGGCCAGCAAACGCGAGGCTTCAATATATCGGCTAATTTTCTGCCTTGAAACGGCAGCTTGCTCGGCATTAAGGGAGGACACCGATTGGTAGGTATTCAAAATACGTTCAACCACATCGCAAACTCTAAAATAGGCGCACCGCGATGGTCGAAGTGCACCATTTCGGATTTTTGTCGTCAACCTCACCAGAACACCGAGACGCGGATTGGGCGGCGACACTCAGAGCGAGTTAGCGATGACCCACAAAATGATCACTCGGGAATTCGTCGTTCCGGCGGTCTTAGCCATCGTGGCTCGGGATGGTCCTCTCGATCGGCGCCGTCTATTGGACGAACCAATCCTTCGACCCCATCGATCAGCTGGAGGCCTATCGCTCCGTCGCCGGCAACCACTGATTTGCCGAATTGCCAAGCCCTCGGCGCGGCCATGTATGCTAATTCTTTGCGTCGCACGTTCGGAGGGACGACGAATGGCCGATCGACCAATCGACAAACGAGCAATACGTCCACTTCGCCACCCATTGCCTCCAACTGGCCAAGGTTGCGCAAGATCGCGAATCTCGCGCTCTCCTCCGGGAGATGGCTGCGGAGTGGCTGAAGCTGGCGGAAGTCGCCGGCTAAACCCCGCCAAGCCCTCACGGATGGCTTTCGCGTGTTTTCCCTTGCCGTCGACCACAGGTTTCGCT
>JBATYU010000395.1:0-2690 GCA_049674245.1 Bradyrhizobium sp.
TGTCGGCCAATCCGGGGGTGGATGGGGGTCGATTGCGCTTGCCAGTCAAAATCCGGAATCTGTGCGGGCGATCATCGGCTTTGCAGCCGGCCGCGGTGGTCATCTCAATGGCAAACCTAACAACAACTGTGCCCCTGATCAGCTAGTCGATGCCGTTACCGAATTTGGCCGCACGGCGCGCGTTCCAATGTTATGGATCTACACCCATAACGACAGTTATTTCGGACCCGATCTCTCAAAGCGGATGGCGGAAGCGTTTCGGGCCGCAGGCGGCAATGTCGAGTATCATCTGTTATCCGATTTTGGAACGGACGGCCATTTTTTGATAGACTCGGCCGATGCCGTTCAACTCTGGGCGCCTCTTGTTAGCGAATTCCTGGCCAAACATCCATGAAAGGTATTGTTTATGGACATTCGGCTTCTGTACTCATCGGCAAGGTCACCCTGGTTTCGTTTTCTGACAACTGGGTCGCTTGTGGTGTTCACGGTGAGCGCAGTGATGAGGGTCGAGGCGCAACAACTAGTGCCATTTGGCGACGTACCGGTGACTGAGAATTTTTCCGAGGCAGAGATCGCTACTCGGGGACGACAGCCAGATCGCCCGCTAACGTACACGCCGTGGCGCAAGGTGTGTTTCAAGGCCACCCAGGAGGCCGGGTCGAAAATGGTTTGTCGCACGACCATCAACGGTAAATGGGACACGGGTCAGATTGCACTCAGAGTCGATCTGATCGAACGAGAGGGCGATCCAGTCGCTCGTCTGCAGATTTTTGTGCCCCCCGGATCGTTCTTGCAGCCTGGCATAAAATTGACTGTTGACCAGGGTTCGCCCATGCAGATTCCCTATGTCATCTGTCTCACCAACGGTTGCGTAGCCGGAAGCGTCGCGAATGATCGCTTAATTCGTGATCTGGAGTCAGGTCAAATGCTGGCCTTAGAGACCGTTAATTCCAATGTTGTGGGTGTGACCAACTCGCTTCCCCTCAATGAGTTTGCCAAAGTCCACCAGGGAGCACCGGAGCAAATATTTGAGCAAAAGCTTGAAGGGGATTGGGAGCACTAGGTCGATTATACAGGCAAAGTGAGCGAGTACGTCGCGGGGAGGGCCCGAATGTCTCTCGCGAAGTCGTGCCTAGATCAATCCTTCGAGGTAAGAGGCCTCGGAGTTTTTCCGTCAAGATTACGGTATATGGAACTGGCAACGCAAAGACCGCTAACAGCGCGATTACTTGCGTTCAGCGTGAGAAACGACGGCAATTTCATCTGATCGGTTAATGCGCCCGCACCAAGTCGGAGAGGAAGCCGAGTAAGGCCCTGTAGTCAAGACTTCATGGACCTCCTGCAGACTCGGCTGGAGATTCAAGGGGCCCAGCCAGGGAAATACCGACACCGCCGAGCGATCATATTCCGCGCAGACGGCGTTATGGTGTTTTGGGGCCGCTTCAGCTGGGCCATTGGAAATCAGGTCTGCTTTCAGAGCACCACAGACTCGGCGTCAGGTTGGCTACAAGCGACCGGCAGCGAATGGACCCGGAAAGGACGGTCGTTCGCCTCTGTGACCCAAATCACTTGAGTCTTAATCGGCCTTACTCATTCTTTTCCAAGCGTGAGAAGATCGGCGGCTGACGATTCGCTGCGGGGGTTCAAGTGAAATCGATACGCGACGATGTAGTTTCGCTTTTCGTTTCGGTAATCGTCCTTGGCCTCACGGCTCAAGCTCTCTCTGCATGAAGAGTTTGCCGATCAAGTCGCGCAGGTCATTGCGCCGTTTCTTGGGTGCGATTCATAATGCGGTTCGCGTCCTGTGTCGCTTCCTGGGACCTTTGAGACCTTCTGTAATGTCCGTCACAGCACGCCCCTTTCGGGGAAAAAGCTGAAGTCAAACCGACACCCTCAAACCCACAAATGATGCTGTTGACGACACCGACAACTCCGTTCGGACTGTCATCCGCATCGCTCGTCGGGCGCACTGTTTGCAACGGTGCGCAACAGTCCGATAGCCGCTGACCCGACGCTTCGGCGAGCATCGGCGCGCAGACAAATTGCAGGAACGCTGGACCAACGGAATGTACATTTTTTGAATGCGTAGTCCGATGGCGAGTGATCGACAGTTCGGCCCAGAGGTTGCCGTGGTTGGCGGTTGCGACAACTCGAATCGCTACCTGTTCCGGCTGTTGAGAACTGAGGATGCGCCAGCTCTCGCCTGTTTGTAGGGATTGCCGACTGCAGGTTCCGTTCCGAGCGCGTTTGGCTAGAATGAGCAACAAAATCAGGTAGTTATTGTAGGTGTGGTTGCGGGACTGTCGTGATATTTGTGCAACATCCGCCCAAAAACGAGCCAAGAGAGCCCAAATGCAGCGATCCGTTATTGATTGATTGGAACTGTTCGTTTCTTATCGAGGAGCGACGGAGGGGGGCATCCCGAGGTCGTCCCGTTTTAGGTGGTTCGCTTACGTCCCTCGCGTTCATGCGGGAGTGTCCGAAGGCGCGAAGCGGCTAAGCGGTGTTTTGGGGACAAGGGAACCAACCTTAGGGTGTCTCACCCAGCGGATCCGGAACCTTCCCTTTAGAGCAACTTGGAGGTTTAACATGAAGATGGTTAAGAGCCTACTCCTCGGCTCAGCGGCGGGTTTACTCGCCATGGGCGGAGCACAGGCGGCCGATCTTCCCGTAAAGGCCAAAGCGGTCGA
>JBATYU010000396.1:0-14507 GCA_049674245.1 Bradyrhizobium sp.
TCTTTGGGCCTTGGTTTCCGATGGTGTCGGTGTTGGAGCCTAGTTCCAAATTTTCTTGAGCCATCAGTTCGCGGCCCCGCGACACCAGCGCCCCGACGCCTCCGGCAAGCGAAGCTTTTTCCATGGCTTGCCGCACGACCGGACTGGTTAGCCCCGGTGCCAGTCGCGATCGAACCAAGTCTCCGGTCGCAGTTTCCCGAAAACAGGAATAACTGTCAAAGCTCGACATCTGGAAGACGCTGGGGCCAGTCGGAATGAAATATCTTTGGGGGTCTGACTTCCGAAGTGGGTCAATATGCGAAATACTCGCGAAGAGTAAATGTTTTCCGGTTTGCCTCCGATAGCAGACCTTTGACGGCAGGCGCCGACGTCCGACCGAATAATAGCCTGCAGTCGCCGTCCGTACGCCCGACGAGATATGGCACTTGCTCTTGGGGCAAGCGACGCTTGACCCTTGATCATCATGTCCGCGACCAAGATTCTCTGGGGCCAGATCGTCGTTGTCCTTGCGATCGTGGTGGTCACAATGTGGGCTGCAACGCAGTTGGTAGCCTGGAAGCTCGGTTATCAACCTCAGCTTGGACAGCCATGGTTCGAACTGACTTCGGGGGTGCCAATCTATTTCCCCCCCGCGTTCTTCTGGTGGTGGTATGCCTACGACGCCTATGCGCCGCAGGTCTTCGTCGAGGGGGCCTACATCGCGGCGTCAGGAGGCTTCTTATCGATCGCGGTTGCCGTCGGCATGTCGGTTTGGCGGGCCCGGGAAGCCAAGACGGCCGCGACTTACGGTTCGGCCCGCTGGGCTATTCCCTCAGAAATTCGTGCTGCCAATTTGACCGCGCCAGATGGTGTCGTGCTCGGCAAATTCGAGCGCGATTACTTGCGTCATGACGGGCCGGAACATGTGCTGTGCTTCGCGCCAACCCGGTCCGGTAAAGGTGTCGGCCTGGTGGTACCGACGCTGCTGACCTGGCCAGGCAGTTGCATTGTCCATGACATCAAGGGCGAGAACTGGAACCTGACGTCAGGCTTCCGCGCCCAGCACGGCCGCGTATTGCTGTTCGATCCGACCAACCCAAAGTCGGCGGCTTACAATCCGTTGCTCGAGGTGAGGCGCGGCGAGTGGGAGGTGCGCGACGTCCAGAACGTCGCCGACGTTCTAGTGGACCCAGAGGGATCGCTGGAACGCCGCAATCATTGGGAGAAGACCAGCCACGCCTTGCTGGTCGGCGCCATTCTTCATGTGCTGTACGCCGAACCAGACAAAACGCTTTCGGGCGTTGCCGGCTTCCTTTCCGATCCAAAACGCCCGATCGAAGTGACGCTCCGCGCCATGATGATGACGGCGCATCTCGGTGAAGCCGGTCCGCATCCTGTGATCGCCTCCGCGGCGCGAGAATTGCTCAACAAGAGCGAGAACGAGCGCTCCGGCGTGCTTTCCACCGCGATGTCATTTCTGGGGCTCTATCGCGACCCCGTGGTCGCGAAGGTCACCCATCATTGTGACTGGCGTATCCGCGATCTCGTTGAAGGCGATCGGCCCGCGACACTTTATCTCGTCGTGCCACCGTCGGACATCAGCCGGACCAAGCCGTTGGTGCGGTTAATCCTCAACCAGATCGGCCGGCGTCTGACGGAGGATCTGCAGGCGAAGGGGAGGCGCCGTCGGCTGCTGCTGATGCTCGACGAGTTTCCCGCGCTGGGCAGGCTGGATTTCTTCGAGTCGGCGTTGGCGTTCATGGCCGGCTATGGGCTGAAGAGCTTTCTGATTGCGCAATCGCTCAATCAGATCGAAAAGGCTTATGGAGCCAACAACTCCGTCCTCGACAACTGCCATGTGCGCGTTTCCTTTGCTACGAATGACGAGCGCACCGCGAAGCGTGTCTCGGATGCGCTTGGCACCGCGACCGAGATGCGGGCAATGAAAAACTACGCCGGCCACAGGCTCAGCCCCTGGCTCGGTCACCTCATGGTCTCGCGTCAGGAGACGGCGCGGCCGTTGCTCACGCCCGGCGAAGTCATGCAGTTGCCTCCGAGCGACGAATTGGTACTGGTCTCAGGTTGCCCGCCGATCCGGGCCAAGAAGGCGCGATATTACGAAGACATCAGGCTGACGGAGCGGGTGCTCCCACCGCCACAGGCGATAAGTCATGGAGCGAGCCTCGCGCCATCAGACGATTGGAGCCGATTGCGTGGCCCCGCCGCTGTCGATCCCAGTGGGAAATCCAATATGCCGCGCAAGGCGCAGATTGGTGATCTCGCGAACGCCGGCATTCGCCGGGAGCCGGAGCTGCCTCAACACGAAGAGGTCGTGCGAGAGCGAGCGAAGGCCACGCCGGAATTCGCCTTCGGAGAGGAAGAGTCTGCCGTCCGCGCACAAGGCTTCCGGCAGCAGGCTCGCAGTCTCGCTCGTCAGGCCACAATGGATCCTGACGATGGCCTGAAACTCTCGGGGTAGGCGGTGCGGACCAAACACACGATCCGCCTGCCACCGGATATCGCCGGACAACTGGCCGACTACGCCAGTCGCAAGCGCGTGCCTCAGTCGCTGGTCGTCGAGACCGCACTGTCGTCGTTTCTGTCGCCTGATAATTCGGAGCGGATGGAAGCCGCGCTTGGCCGTCGGCTCGATCGCCTGACGCGACAGGTCGAGCGGCTGGAACGTCACGTCACAATCTCGAACGAAGGACTGGCGCTATTCGTGCGCTTCTGGCTCACGATGACCTCGCCATTGCCGGATATCGCGCAACCCGCCGCCCAAGCCAAGGGCCGCGAGCGCTACGAAGGATTTGTCGAGGCCTTGGGGCGACGGCTGGCGAAGGGGCAGACTCTGGCCCAGGAAATTTCTCAGGACTTGCTTCCCAAGGACGGGAAGTCGCATCGAACAGATGGTTCGTCCTAGGCGGGTTCGCCGTTGTCAGGTCTTTCTACGCCAGAGCCCTACGCCTGATTTGATCTTGTTGCGTGGTCGCATGTCCTGCCTTTTCTAATCGTCCCCGACATCACGGCCGTAATTGGCGGCCGTCGAGCGGGGGACGGAAGTGGCAATCCACCATCTCAATCAAGAGGCGGTTTCGCGCGGAGCGCGCATGCTGCGCACCGCGCTCGGACCGTCGATCGCGCTTTGGCTGGAAGACGCTTCCGTCGTCGAGGTGATGCTCAACCCTGACGGTCGGCTCTGGATCGATCGGCTGGCGGGCGGGCTCATCGATACCGGCGAGCGTTTATCGGCTGACGATGGCGAACGCATCGTGCGGCTCGTTGCGCATCATGTCGGCGCCGAGGTGCATCCCGGCTTACCACGCGTGTCGGCCGAGTTGCCCGAGACCGGCGAGCGCTTCGAGGGATTGTTGCCGCCCGTCGTGGCAGCGCCGACCTTTGCGATCCGCAAACCCGCGGTCGCCGTTTTCACTCTCGACGACTATGTCGCCGCTGGGATCATGCGCGCGGGGCAGGCCAAGATACTGCGTGCGGCCGTCGCGGATCGCCGTAACATCCTTGTCGCCGGCGGCACCTCGACCGGAAAGACGACGTTGACGAACGCGCTGTTGGCCGAGGTGGCAAAAACCGCCGACCGTGTAGTGCTGATCGAGGATACCCGCGAGCTCCAGTGCAAGGCACCCAATCTCGTAGCACTCCGCACCAAGGATGGCGTCGCCTCGCTTTCCGATCTCGTTCGCTCCTCGCTTCGCTTGCGACCGGATCGCATTCCAATCGGTGAAGTCAGGGGCGCCGAAGCGCTCGATCTCCTGAAAGCCTGGGGTACCGGCCATCCAGGTGGCATCGGCACCATCCATGCCGGGTCCGCGATCGGCGCGCTTCGCCGGATGGAGCAGCTGATCCAGGAAGCCGTCGTCACCGTGCCGCACGCGCTGATCGCCGAGACCATCCAGTTCATCGCTGTCCTGGCAGGCCGTGGCTCCGATCGGCGGCTCGCGGAGCTTGCTCGTGTCGAGGGGCTTGATTCCCAAGGCGACTACGTCCTTTGCGCCGCGGGAGATCGACTATGACGCGACTATCTTTCCACGCAGATCGCCCCATCGTGCTGGCCGCTGCGACCGGGATTCAGGTGCTGGTCTCCAGTTCCGCGGAGGCCGCCGGCTCGAACATGCCCTGGGAGCAACCGCTCAATCAGATCCTGCAATCCGTCGAGGGCCCCGTCGCCAAGATCCTGGCCGTGATCATCATCATCGTCACAGGTCTCACTCTCGCATTTGGCGACACCTCCGGTGGCTTCCGCAGACTGATCCAGATTGTGTTCGGACTGTCGATCGCGTTTGCGGCCAGCTCCTTCTTCCTGTCGTTCTTCTCTTTCGGGGGCGGGGTGCTGGTGTGATGGATGAGACGGATACCATCCCCGGCTTCACCGTGCCGGTGCATCGCGCGTTGACCGAGCCGATCCTCCTGGGTGGCGCGCCGCGCGCGGTCGCGATCCTCAACGGCACCTTGGCAGCGGCGCTCGGTCTGGGCTTGCGGCTATGGCTCGCCGGTCTCCTGCTTGGGATTCTCGGTCAGGCCGCCGCGGTGTGGGCGGCAAAGCGCGACCCGCAATTCGTCGATGTCGTGCGCCGGCATCTCCGTATCTCCGGTTACCTGGGGGTTTAAGCCGATGATGAACCTCGCCGAATACCGGCGCTCAACCACCCAGCTTGCGGATTTCCTGCCCTGGGCTGCCTTGGTCGACGAGGGCATCGTCCTCAACAAGGATGGTTCGTTTCAGCGTACCGCAAAATTTCGGGGGCCGGACCTGGATTCGGCAGTGCCGGCTGAACTCGTCGGCGTCGCCGGCCGGTTGAACAACGCGTTGCGTCGGCTCGGTTCGGGTTGGGCTGTCTTTGTCGAAGCGCAGCGGCATGCGGCCAGCAAATATCCCGAAGGGCATTTTCCTGATGTGGCTTCAGCCCTGGTCGACATCGAGCGTCGCTCTCAATTCGAACAGGAGGGCGCGCATTACGAGTCCAGTTATTTCCTGACCTTTCTCTATCTGCCGCCGGCGGAAGAAGCTGGGCGAGCCGAGCGGTTCCTTTATGAGGGCCGCGATCGTAACGGAGATGCGGATGCGCACGAAGTCCAGCGCGGATTCGTCGATCGCACCGAGCGCGTGCTTGGGCTGGTCGAGGGCTTTATGCCCGAACTCAAATGGCTCGATGACCAGGAAACGCTGACCTATCTGCATTCGACTGTATCGACCAGGCGCCAGCGCGTCCGCGTGCCAGAAATTCCCATGTACCTCGACGCGGTGCTCGCGGATGCGCCCCTGATCGGTGGCCTCGAGCCGATGCTCGGGCAATGCCATCTGCGGGTGCTGACCGTGGTCGGGTTTCCGACAGCAACGACCCCCGGAATCCTGGACGAACTCAACCGGCTCGCCTTTGCCTACCGCTGGTCGACCCGCGCGATCATGCTCGACAAGACGGATGCCACGAGGCTGCTCACAAAGATCCGGCGGCAATGGTTTGCCAAGCGCAAATCGATCGCCGCGATCTTGAAGGAGGTGATGACCAACGAAGCCTCGACCCTGCTCGATATCGATGCTCATAACAAGGCCATGGATGCCGACGCGGCGCTGCAGGAACTCGGATCCGACGCGATCGGGCAGGCGTTCATCACCGCCACCGTGACCGTATGGGACGACGATGTCAGTGTCGCCGACGAGAAACTGCGGCTAGTTGAGAAAGTCATTCAGGGACGCGACTTCACCTGCATGGTGGAGAGCGTCAATGCGGTGGAGGCCTGGCTGGGGTCGCTGCCCGGCCATGTCTACGCCAATGTCCGGCAGCCGCCGGTCTCCACGCTCAACATCGCCCATATGATCCCGCTGTCGGCGGTCTGGCCAGGGCCCGCGCGAGACGAGCATTTTGGTGCGCCGGCATTATTCTTTGCGCGGACCGAGGGGGCGACGCCGTTTAGATTTTCGCTGCATGTGGGCGATGTCGGCCATACCCTGGTGGTGGGCCCGACCGGCGCCGGCAAATCGGTCCTGCTGGCGTTGATGGCGCTACAGTTCCGGCGTTATCCGGGAAACCAGGTTTTTGCCTTCGACTTCGGCGGCTCGATCCGCGCGGCCGCGCTCGCCATGGGTGGCGACTGGCATGATCTTGGCGGCGGGCTGTCGGACGATGCGACCGAGCCGGTTGCACTCCAACCACTGGCCGGAATCGATGATGCCGCGGAGCGCGCCTGGGCGGCGGAATGGATCGCCAACATCCTTGCGCGAGAAACGATCGTCATCACCCCAGAGGCAAAAGATCACCTCTGGTCGGCTCTGACGTCGCTTGCGTCGGCACCTCCAGCGGAGCGCACGCTGACAGGGCTGTCGGTGCTTTTGCAGTCTCAGACGCTCAAGCGCGCGTTGCAACCCTATTGCCTCGGTGGGCCGTTTGGCCGCTTGCTCGATGCCGAGGCCGAGCGGTTGGGAGCGGCCGAAGTTCAGGCTTTTGAGACCGAGGGCCTGATCGGCACCTCCGCCGCGCCGGCCGTGCTGGCCTATCTCTTTCATCGCATTGAAGCTCGGCTCGATGGCCGGCCGACATTGCTGATCGTCGATGAAGGCTGGCTCGCGCTCGACGATCAGGGTTTTGCCGGGCAGTTGCGGGAATGGCTGAAGACGCTGCGCAAGAAGAATGCGTCGGTGATCTTCGCCACCCAGTCACTGTCCGATATCGACGGCTCTGCCATCGCGCCTGCCATCATTGAGAGTTGCCCAACGCGGTTGTTCCTGCCGAACGAGCGGGCGATCGAGCCGCAGATCACAGCGATTTATCGTCGCTTCGGCCTCAATGATCGCCAGATCGAGATCCTCGCGCGTGCCACGCCAAAGCGCGATTATTACTGCCAGTCGCGGCGCGGCAACCGTCTGTTCGAACTCGGCCTCGGCGACGTCGCGCTCGCCTTTACGGCCGCGTCATCAAAGTCGGACCAATCAGCGATTGCCGAGATTGTCGCCGGGCACGGCCGCGAGGATTTTGTAGCTGCCTGGCTGAAGCATCGTGGCTTGGCCTGGGCCGCCGACATCATCCCCGATCTTCCCGCCGAGCGAGAGAAACCATGAACGCTATCCGTCGCCTTGCGGCAGCGAACGCCGTCGCCCTTTCAATCGGCTTCGCAACACCGGCATCTTTGGCGCAGGTCGTCGTGTTCGATCCGAACAACTATGCGCAAAACGTCCTGCGAGCGGCCCGCGCGCTGCAGCAGATCAATAACCAGATCACCTCGCTGCAGAATCAGGCGCAGATGTTGATCAACCAGGCCAAAAATCTCGCGAACCTGCCATATTCGTCGCTACAGCAGTTGCAATCCTCGATCCAGCGTACCCAGCAGCTTCTGAACCAGGCCCAGCGCATTGCCTACGATGTGCAGCAGATCGATCACGCATTCTCGACCACCTACGCGCCGGTTTCCTCGGGGGCATCCAGCCAGACGTTGATCTCGAATGCGCAATCTCGCTGGCAGACTTCAGTTGCTGCGCTTCAGGATGCGTTGAGGGTACAAGCCGGCGTCGTCGGCAATCTCGACACCAACCGTATCCAAACGTCGGCGCTGGTCACTTCAAGCCAATCGGCGACCGGTGCACTGCAGGCGGCCCAGGCCGGCAATCAACTCGTCGCACTGCAGGCCCAGCAACTCGCCGATCTGACCGCAACTGTCGCAGCGCAGGGACGCGCTCAGAGCCTGGAAGCCGCACAGCGCACATCGGCCCAGGACCAGGGCAGGGAGCAGCTCCGGCGTTTCCTGACGCCGGGTGTCGGTTACCAACCCACAACCGTTCGGATGTTCCATTGATGAGCTCCTATCTCACTTCTCAACAATTTGTGCGGGTCGGCGCTGTCGTGATCGTCGCGCTCGCCGCAGCGGTAGCTGTGATCCAGAGCCGGCGCGTGGAAGACGCGGCCGTCCTCTCGCCTTTGGAGCGGGGCGACGGGAACGCCCTTGTCAGTGAACTCGCGCGCTGTCGAACGATCACGCCCGACGATACCGCGGTACTTGAATCCTGTCGTCGCATATGGGCCGAGAACCGTCAGCACTTCTTCCTGTCGACGAAATCGCCACCGCGACCGGCCGCGCCGGCCCTCGATGCGCCCGCTGTGCCTGTGAAAGGCCAGGACCGAGTCCCGCCGTACGGAGTTGACCAGGGTAGGGCGCGCTGATGGGTGGTGCCGGGGTCATCGACCGCTTCCTCGAGGTTTTTACCCGCTATATC
Organism: Bradyrhizobium sp.; assembly: GCA_049674245.1. Classification (GTDB taxonomy): domain Bacteria; phylum Pseudomonadota; class Alphaproteobacteria; order Rhizobiales; family Xanthobacteraceae; genus Bradyrhizobium. Next base: position 8,201 of record JBATYU010000396.1, read on the forward strand.
GATTCGGGATTCGGTCTACTCAGCGGCGAAGTGGCGTTCCTGGCGACGACGCTCGCCGCCATCGACATCACCCTTGCAGCCATTTTCTGGAGCTGGGCGGCTGACGAGGACATCATTGCTCGGTTGGCGAAGAAGACGCTGTTCGTCGGCGTGTTCGCTTACCTGATTGGCAACTGGAACAATCTCGCTCGCATTGTCTTCGAGAGTTTTGCCGGGCTTGGCCTGAAAGCGTCTGGCGCTGGCATGTCGACGGCCGATCTCTTGAGCCCAGGACGCGTCGCGCAAGTCGGAATCGACGCCGGCCGGCCGATCCTGGACTCGATCTCCGGTTTGATGGGCTACATCAGCTTCTTCGAAAACTTCGTTCAGATCGTGGTCCTGCTATTCGCCTGGATCGTGGTGCTGCTCGCCTTCTTCATTTTGGCGATCCAGCTCTTTGTGACGCTGATCGAGTTCAAGCTGACGACGCTGGCGGGTTTTGTGCTGATCCCCTTCGGCCTGTTCGGCAAGACGGCGTTTGCTGCCGAGCGCGTGCTCGGCAACGTCATCTCATCGGGTGTCAAGGTCCTGGTACTCGCCGTCATCGTCGGCATCGGTTCGACCCTGTTCTCGCAATTCACCGTAGGATTCGGCGGCAATCAGCCGACCATCGAAGACGCCATGTCCATGGTGCTAGCGGCATTGTCGCTATTGGGTCTCGGCATCTTCGGTCCTGGGATCGCCAATGGCATTGTTTCAGGCGGCCCGCAACTCGGCGCAGGCGCTGCGATTGGGACTGGTCTAGCAGCGGGCGGCATCGTTGCCGCTGGCGCAGCCGGTGCGACGATGGCTGCCGGAGCAGCAGGCGGAGTGCTTGCCGGCGCGGCTCGCGGCAGCGCTTCAATCGCCGCGGCTACATCCAACATTGTCGGTCCCTTAAGGCGAGCGGCGGGCGAGGCGGCATCGAACGCCAGTGGGGCCGGGCGAAGCGGAGCTTCCACTGGCACGTCATCCGCTGCTGAACCGCCGGCCGGGGCGGCGCGAATGAAACGCTCGCAGACGATGAGCTATGGTGCATCCGCGGCCACCCATGCCGTTCGCTCCAGTGATCACGGTGGTGGCGGCGCTTCCGTCGATCTTTCCGAAGGCGAGCGCTGATGTTCAAACGATCTTCCGTGCGATACGGCCGGACGCCCGCGCCAGAAACGCCCTATCAGAAGGCAGCGCAAGTCTGGGACGAGCGTATCGGTTCAGCGCGGATTCAGGCCACCAATTGGCGGTTGATGGCGTTCGGTTGTCTGCTGTTATCCGGAGGTCTCGCTTCCGGGCTCGTCTGGCAGTCCGTCCGCGGCACGGTGACGCCGTGGGTGGTGCAGGTCGACCGCTTCGGGCAGGCCCAGGCAATAGCACCCGCAGAAAGCAGCTATCAGCCGACCGATCCGCAGATCGCATTTCACCTCGCGCGGTTCATCGAGGATGTCAGGGGATTACCCGCCGACGGCATCGTGCTGCGCCAGGACTGGTTGCGCGCCTACGACTTCACCACGGACCGCGGCGCTGCGGCACTGAATGAATATGCCCGCTCCAACGACCCCTTTGCCAACCTGGGCAAGCTGCAGATTTCGGTCGAGGTCTCCAGCGTTATCAGGGCTTCGCCGGCATCTTTTCGTGTCGCCTGGATTCAGCGCGTTTACGAGAACGGCAGCCTGAGCGCGACCGAGCGTTGGACCGCAATCCTCACCGTCGTGATCGACACCCCTCGCGATGCCGATCGCCTGCGCAAGAATCCTCTTGGAGTTTACGTCAACGCTATCAACTGGTCGAAGGAGCTGGGACAATGAAGCCGTCTCATGTCGGCAGAGCAGCGTTGCCGGTTCTGCTTCTTTCCGTCTCCGCGCTTGCCGGCTGCACCATTCCGCTCAAGCCACCGCCGGAGATTTCCTATGACGACGAGGCCCAACCCGCCGTCCAGCTTGCCGATCCGCCAAAACCGGTCGAAATCGTCGAAGTCCCAAAGCTTTTGCCGCTTCCGGGTCAACTCAAACCGCTGCCGGGCGTGCGTTCCAAGCCGGAGTCCGGCGATCCACGTAAACGCGTCGAAAAGGCCAACGCCGCGGCAAGGATCCAACCGAGCCGCAGCGGCTACGTCAACGCCGTGCAGGTCTATCCGTTTGCGTCAGGGGCGCTCTATCAGATCTATGCCGCGCCGGGGCAGGTGACGGACGTTGCCCTGCAAGAAGGCGAGCAGCTTGTCGGCTCCGGACCGGTCGCCGCAGGGGATACCGTGCGCTGGATCATCGGTGATACCGAGAGTGGAACAGGTCCCACCAAACGCATCCACATTCTGGTCAAGCCAACCAGGCCTGATCTTGTCTCCAACCTCGTGATCAATACCGACCGACGTACGTATCTCCTCGAGCTTCGATCGGCGGAAAAGACCTATATGGCCTCGGTGTCCTGGCAATATCCGCAGGATCAACTGATCGCGCTGCGCCGCCAGAACGCAAGTGCCGAGGCCGCGACGCCCATTATGACTGGCGTGGATATCGCGCGGTTGCGTTTCCGCTATGCGATCGAGGGCGATAACCCGCCCTGGCGCCCGGTCTCCGCGTTCGACGACGGCTCCAAGGTCTATATCGAGATGCCCGGAGGAATCGCCCAAGGAGAGGCGCCGCCGCTGTTCGTTATCGGTCCCGAAGGCGATGGGCACCTCGTCAATTACCGGATTCGGCAGAATTACTACATCGTCGATCGACTATTCGCCGCAGCCGAACTGCGCATGGGTGGCGAGCATCAGCAAACCGTCCGCATCAGCCGTACCGATGGGAGGGCGCGGTGAGCGCCGAGCCGGAAAGCGACATTCGGCCCGAACGCCGCAGTGAAGCAGACCCGGTGGCGTCCATGCGCCTGCGCGCGGAACGTCCGCGCGTGACACGACTTTCCCGCAAAGTGCTTGCCGGCGGCGCAGCCGTCGGAATGATTGCGATATCAGGTGCGGTGCTGTGGGCGTTGCAGAATAATCGGTCGCGCTCGACCACACCTGCCGAACTCTACACCACGGACCATCACAATGTCGCTGATGGCCTAACGAGTCTGCCGCGTGACTACGCTGGCGTGCCCCGCCAGGCGCCGCCGCTAGGGCCGGCACTCCCTGGCGATCTCGGCCGGCCGATTCTTAACGCGCAAAATGCCCCTTCGGCGGGGATACCTGCAATCGATTCCGAGCAACAACGCATCGGCCAAGAAATCGAAGCCGCCCGTTTGAGCCGGCTGTTTGCGTCGACCAGTATTCGGGAGTTGGCATCCTCAATTGCAGAAGCTGCTTCGGTCGGCGCCTCGACGGCCGTGCCCAACCAGGGGAGCCAGCCAGTGCAACCAGGAGCGGACGATGCCTTCAGCCAAAACGGCCAGGATCGCAAGCTCGCCTTTGTCAATGCGCCGGTCGATCGTAGGACCACAAGCCCGGATCGCGTCGCCGCACCCGCATCAACCTATGTGGTGCAGGCGGGCAACATCCTTCCGGCGTCACTTATTACGGGCATCCGCTCGGATCTTCCTGGCCAGATCGCGGCACAGGTGACCGAGAATGTCTACGACAGTCCGACCGGGCGTTTCCTCCTCATACCGCAGGGGGCACGGTTGGTGGGCGTTTACGATAGTCAGGTCGCCTTCGGTCAGTCTCGCGTGTTGCTGGTCTGGACCCGTCTGATCATGCCGAACGGCCACTCGGTCGTGCTGGAGCGTCAGCCTGGCGCCGATACCGCCGGCTACGCAGGACTTGAGGACGAGGTCGATAATCACTGGAGCGCCCTGTTCAAAGCAGCGCTTTTGTCTACCTTGCTCGGCGTCGGCAGTGAACTTGGATCCACCACCGGTACCGGCGGCAATAGTGATATCATCACCGCGCTCCGTCGTGGATCTAGCGATAGCTTGAATCAGACCGGACAGAAAGTCGTTCAGCGCAATCTCAACATCCAGCCTACGCTGACGATCAGACCTGGATTTCCGGTGCGCGTGATCGTCAACCGCGATCTCGTCCTTGAGCCTTACAAGGGGTAGGGCAGATCGACATGGCAAAACTTAAACTCGGAGCCATCACTGACGACAAGTCGGTGAAGTTGACTGTCGAACTCCCCGCAGCTGTGCATCGTGATCTGCTTGCCTACGCCGAAGTGCTGGCCCGCGAAACCGGACAGTCGATCGCCGATCCCTCAAAACTGGTCGCGCCGATGTTGGCGCGGTTCATGGCAACGGATCGCGCATTCGCAAGAATCCGTCGCGCAACTCAAGCGCGATCGACCGGCATCGGATAGCGCTCTCCCAATAGCTTCAGGAAATTTGCCAGTGCCGGATTGTCATTATCCGACCTCCAATGCGCCGAGAAGCCTACCCGGCTCGGCCCAGTTCCGTCGCGAAGTTCGCGAAAGGTCAGGCCCGAGAAGTTCGCGCCGACGTCGGATTCAGTGACCAGGCTGACGCCAAAGCCGGCGGCGATTAAACTTTTGATAATGCCGCGGCTCACATCATGGTGAGCAATTTTAGGTCGGTCTTCGGGCGAGACGAGCTTTGACAACAGAAGATCCTCAAGCTCACGGCCAGGATCATATTGACTGAGCAGCACCGTCTCGCCGCGGAGGTCGGTCCAATAGACGACGTCTTTACCTGCCAAGGGATGTCCTTCAAGCAACGCCAACAAAATGCGCTCGCTCCAAAGCGGCTTACCCTGATTTCCGAGCAACGGCAGCTCGCTCGTGACAATTGCAATGTCGAGTGCGCCATTGCGAAGTGCGGTTACCAGACGCACCCGCGAACTTTCCTTCAGGTAGACATCTATTTGAGAGAACCGCTTTTTGTAGTCCACCAGCGTTGCGAGCAAATTGCCGGCTGAGATCGATGTATAGAAGCCAACAGTGAGCCGCCCCGCTTCGCCGCAGCCGGCGTAGTGCGCGCTGTTCACCAGCGAATCCATCTGTTCCAGGATTGATCGAGCAGTTCGGAGAAAATGGCGACCAGCCGTCGTTGCTCGCACCCCGCCGCTAAACCGCTCGAAGACGATCAAGCCGAGTGAATATTCGAGCTGGCTGATGCAACGGCTGAGCGTGGATTGCCGAAGCAGCAACACTTCGGCCGCGCGCCGAAAGCTGCCGTGATCCGCTGCTGCCACCGCGTATCGTAGGTGCTGCAGATCGACGGCGGACGTGCGAATACGACTAAGCTTTCTGTTGGATCTATGTTCGCTGACCATTCTTGCCACTAACCGAACAGTAGCACTACTATAGGTTGAGCGTGATCAAAGTTTATTGAGACTCTTGGGAGGCTGATGGTTGCGCGCGATGGATGCGCCCGATCGACAATGCGTATACGTGTCGAGGCAGCCAACGTGCCAAAGAAAAATGCCAGCAGCTGATGGGGGAGGGCCCTTGCCCTTTCTCTATCGCCGTCGATTCGCGGAATGGGCTTTTATGGAACCCTGGAAGGAGGGCTCCGCGACGGAGCTACTTGGCGGTGCCGTCAACGTTCATTCGGTAACAATGCTTATGCGAGAATCGGCCAAGTACGCCGTAGCCGCCGGACATATTCATCCTTGATCTTGATGCTGAGTTCGCCAGCGCGGACGAAGTCAAGTTCCGGATACGCGCGCTCCTGGCCGAACGACCAAATTCCAAGGCTAGCGTCACGCTCCTGTTTCTTTCGGCGCCGCTCCTCCTGCGCAAGTTCCTCCATGGTTGGCTCGTGATTTCGCTTTTTCGATCCATTCAACGAAGGAGAAAGTGACGTTGTCGGGAGGTAGAGCTACCCGCATGCAGTTGCCGACGGGCTCAACTTTCAGGCAGCGCGCATCAAGCGCATGTGCGATGACATCTAGAATTGCGATCGCGCGCTCGACGCAGGAAGTGCCAACTTCACCTGCGCGCGTAATACCTCCGCGCTTTCGATCCAATGCTCACTACCATGCCTCTTGAGCACAACAGCTTGGACTGGTTTGAGACCCGCTCCTGAAAGCCGATCCCGAGGGGCCGTCCCTCATCTTTCGCGCAGCTTTACGACACAGTAGTTAGCTCATGACGAACTCCTTTCCGTATCTCTGCAACGCACCACACCCTATGCACCTCGGTGCTGACGCCTCAAGGATCGAGCCCGGCTATCCCATTGGGTTGAGACGATCCCTCAGGTCCGGTCGCGGGGCTGCGGCCCCAATTGACGCTGTTTGATGTCTGACTCGAATTCAGCCGTGCGTTCAATCATGCTGTGCACCATTGTTTCGCAATCAAGTTGGGTTAGCCCGAGAATGCCGTGTTCACGCAATTCATCTTCGAGGATCGCGGCC
>JBATYU010000397.1:0-5621 GCA_049674245.1 Bradyrhizobium sp.
TTTCCAGCGCCAGCCGACAGGCGGAGGTCAACCGCCATCGAACCGCACCGTTGTGGACCGACAGGCGCGTGGCGTCCGTGAGAAAGCACACGCCGTTCGCGCCCCGCAAAAATGCGGCCGACACCCAGATCGCCTCGCAGGGGGTTGCCAGCTTCTACACCGAGGGTGCGCGGACCGCGAACGGCGAAAAGTTCGACACGCACGAATTGACCGCCGCGCATCCGACCTTGCCGTTCGGCACAAAATTGCGGGTGACCAACGTCGCCACCGGGCGATCCGTGACGGTTCGGGTCAACGACCGCGGGCCCTACGTTCGCGGCCGCGTTGTCGACGTCTCCTATTCCGCCGCCGATGCGCTGGGAATGGTTGGCAAGGGCGTCGCCAAGGTCAAGCTCGACGTCGTCAACTAGACAGCGGAAGCCGCCGCAGCAACCGAACGCTTCCCTTTTAAGGGTAAGCACGGGTGACGCGACTGGCATGACCGCGCGCGTCGAGCAGAGCGCAAAATTGTTTGCAAGCGCGAGGCGGAACGAGACTCCGGTTGGCCCGTTTGCAAGGGACCCAGCGACCGGCGCGAACCGGTGCTGCGGCTCCGAGCGGCGGAACATGAGGAGAGCGACATGATATCCGAGACGCAAATTCACACGATCGCGCGGCAGATGTTCGAGAAGCACGGCCTCCAGGCGATCGCCCAGGCGGCGCAGAAAGCGGTTGAGTGCGAGACCCAGGGCGACGCCGACGAAGCCAGGGAGTGGCGTCATATCGAGGACGCCATGAAAATGATGCGGGGACCGCATCAAAGCTGACGCGCAGGCCACGGTGCATGGGGCGCGTCCGCGATGTCCCTGCCGGTGCCGCCACCCGCGCGCCCCAAAGCGTTGCCAATTTGGTCTCAAATTAGCCCTTCGACTCACGTCCACTCTCGACTTGGAAGAGCCGGTTGGGAGCGCGTTCGGTTATCGAATGGGAGCCGCCCATGGGAATGGCGCATTCGCCACGTTGGGCCACGCCTTGACGTCGCACCATGCTCAATTGGACAAGCCCGTTGTCCCTCCAAGCCAGCCACCATTTGCAGATTGTCGGGGTTTGGGTCTTAGCACAGGCGATGTCTCGCGGAGGCGACGTCCGTATCCGATGATCCAGGGCGGAGCGAGGCGATGCGTGTCGCGGTGATCGTTGTGACGATGTTGGTGGCGGCCACGCCATCGAAGGCTTCACGGTCCTGCATGAGCAAGGACGAGGCGCGCCAGCATTTTCCTACCCTGCACATCTACTGGCATGGCCCGGATCATTGCTGGGACGCGATGCCGAGCCGACGCCATCAGGCCGATCAGGCCCCGCGCAAAGCGCCGATCCGTGAAGGTGAGCAACAAATCGATCTGCCCAGAATCAATCAACCGGCGTGGCGCGACTCGATGTCGGCGATGTTGCCCGATGATAACCTTGCGCCGTTGCTCAGGGCGTCACGGGATGACCGGAGTGATCTGAACGACGCGACCGCCGGCACGCCATGGCGAGATCGCTGGGTGGATATCGAGACGTCTGCCGTTGCCGCGCGCTGGGTCGATATCGCCCAGGTGACGCCGCCGCCCATCGCCGAACGCAAGGCAGAGCCGTCGGCCATGCTGCGGGGCGTGGCGCTGGTATTATTCGCCTTCGTGCTGACGCTGGGGACGATTGCGGTTCTGTTCCGCGGCACGATCGATGGATGGCCGCGATCAGGGAGGGATGCAGGGGCGGAAACGTAAGGCGCGCGCGGGTACCGTTGCGCCGCGAAGCCCATTACCTACGATCCTTGGCCTACGATCCTTGCGCAAGCCGGCTCTTTGGGCTGTTGCCTCTCCGCGAACACCGACAGAAGATGCGGCTCGGTTGAGCGGAGAGAATTGATGCGCGCCGATTTCGAGACCATCGTAGTTTCCCGCCTGGATCACATCCTCAAGGTCACGCTCAATCGGCCAAAAGTGTCGAACGCGTTGAACACGCGCATGGGGCTCGATCTCATGGAGCTGTTCGAGCAGCTTGCGCTCGATCTGGAAGATTTACGCGTTGCGATCATCACCGGGAGCGGCGACAAGGCGTTTTGCGCCGGCGGCGATCTCAAGGAGCGCAACGGCATGACCGACGAGGCCTGGCGGGCGCAGCATTTGATCTTCGAGCGCATGGTGCGGGCCATCATGAGTTGCCCGATCCCGCTGCTTGCGGCCGTCAACGGCGCCGCCTATGGCGGCGGCTGCGAGATCGCGGCGGCCTCGGATTTCGTCTATGCCGCAACCAGTGCGCGGTTTGCGTTGACGGAGGTCACGCTTGGCATCATGCCCGGCGCGGGCGGCACCCAAAATCTGGCCCGGGCCGTCGGCGAGCGTCGCGCCAAGGAGCTGATCCTTTCGGGCCTTCCCTTCACCGCGCGCGAGGCGGAAGCGTGGGGGCTGGTCAATCGGGTGGTCGAGCCTGCGGACCTCTTGGAGACCACGCTCGGCATTGCCCGGCGCATGGCCGAGAACGGACCCTTGGCGGTGCGCCAGGCCAAGCAGGCCATTCATCGCGGCCTGCAAATGTCGGTGTGGGATGGCCTTGCCTTCGAGATCGAGGCCTATAATCGCCTGGTCGGAACCGAAGACCGCCGCGAAGGCGTGCTCGCGTTCAATGAGCGCAGAAAACCGGCCTTTCGGGGGCGGTGAGGTGGGATGGGCTGGAACATGCGCTAAGATGCCGTCTTCGCAGGCGATGGCGTGAACGGGAGTTTTGGAATGATCGGGAGCAGGAAATTTGCGGCGTTTGTTTTCGCAAGCCTGGCAGTGCTGGTGTGCTTGAGCACGACAGCGGACGCCGCCCAGTGCGGCAGCGGGCCTGGCGGTTTTGAGGCCTGGAAGCAAGAGTTTGCCGGGGAGGCCAGGGCCAAAGGCGTCAGTGCCTCGACCATAGCTGCCTTGATGCAGGCCAATTATGCAAGCGCGACCATCGCCGCCGATCGCAGCCAGCGAAGTTTTGGCCTGTCGCTCGATCAATTTCTCGCCAAGCGTGGCGCCTCTACGATTGTCGCGCGCGGGCGTTCGCTAAAACAATCGCAAGGCGCGCTGTTCGCATCGATCCAGCAGCGCTATGGCGTCCCGCCGGGGCCTTTGATCGCGATCTGGGGGATGGAGACCGGGTTCGGAAGCCAGCGCGGCAATCAGAACATGCTGTCGTCGATCGCCACGCTCGCCTACGACTGCCGGCGGCCGGAATTTTTCACCGAGCAGCTTTACGCGACGCTGCAGCTGATCGACCGCGGCGCGCTTTCGCCTGCCACCCGCGGCTCCATGCACGGCGAGGTCGGCCAGACCCAGTTCATGCCCAAGAACATTTTGGCCTACGGCACCGGCAATCTCGACGTCGCCGCCAATGCGCTCGCCTCGACGGCGAACTTTTTGAGGGCGCATGGCTGGCGCGCCGGCGCGGGATATCAGCCGGGAGAGGCCAATTTTGCAGCCATCGAGGCGTGGAACGCCGCTTCGGTCTATCAGCGCGCCATTGCGCTGATGGGCCGCCAGATCGACGGAGGCGAGGGGTCTGCGGCGCGCTGAGGCGAGCGGCAGGGAACATCCGCTCCGAAGGCACCACGGCTTTCGAGGAAGTCAGGAGCAGATCCAGATAATCAGTATCGCCATCGGAAGGCCGATACCCAAAGTTCCGGCAATCGTCATTGCGAATGCCGCAAGCAAATTTGCCTCGGCTTGAACCACACGCCTGGACATACCGTTACTCCATCGAGCCCCCACGAGCATCGCTCGTCGCCCAAGGATGAACGATAAAAACACAAGTCGGAGCAAGGTCGTTACGACGGTCGACGGCAGGCACTTGCCCGAACCAGAGCGATCCGAGGGTAAATCTTTATAGTTAAGAAAACATTAACGCCTTGTCGCGGCCGCAGCAGACTAAACGTGTCCTTTTGGATGGCGGCGCAACGGGCTGACCGACGCCCTGTGTCAGCTCGTAGGGCCGGGTTAGTCTCGCTGCGTCATAACCGGCTTTATCCCTCATCCTGAGGAGCTTGCGTTAGCAAGCGTCTCGAAGGATGAAGCCGGGAAATGGGCACCGGGGCCTCATGGTTCGAGACGGCGCGTGCGCGCCTCCTCACCATGAGGATTTGATGACACGCGTGGTGAGGAAGCCCCTATATCGCTGTGCCGGTCGGGGCTATTGTGCCGGAGTCACGTGGCGGCCGTCATGATCAGGATTTCGATTTTGGCTGCGTTGATGTTTTGCACCGCGACCATGGCGGCCGCGGCGGATGATCTATATCGGGCGCAGACCGTCGTCACGGGGCAGGGCGAGGCCAACCGCGTCATCGGCTTCGCCGCTTGCCTGGAGGATGTCCTCATTAAAGTCTCAGGCTCCGTGAGGCTTGCGGGCGATCCCCGGCTTTCCGCCTACCAATCGCGCGCAGGAGATTTTGTAAAAGCGCACAGCTATCACGACCAGATGTCCGGCACGCCCATTCGCGACGAGCAGGGCACCCGCGACCGGCCCTACGACCTGATTGTCGATTTCGACGAAAAGAAGATCGACGACCTTCTCGGGACGCTCGGCTCAAAACCGTGGCTTTCGCACCGCCCGGTCGTTGCCGTCTTTGCCGAGATGGAGCAGGGCGCAAGAAAGTACATGGTCACGGCGGATGCCGGGCAATCCGCGGTCGCGCCGCGTGAGGCGCTGCTCGCAGCAAGCAACAAGCGCGGCGTGAGCATTGTGTTGCCTGATGATGCGGCGTTGGCGAAGTCGGGCATCAGTAGTGAGGAGCTTGCGAAGCTGCCGTCCGCGACATTGGCCGCTCGCGCAGCCGAGCTTGGTGGGGAAGTCGCTCTGGTCGGGCGGCTCAAGTGGGACGATCAAGACCTCGGATGGGCCACCGAGTGGCAAATGGAGTGGCAGGGCCGACCGCATCGTTGGCAGCTTCGCGGCGTCACCTTCGATGAAGCCTTCCGCCGCGCCATCGGCGGTGCCGCCCAAATCCTGTCGGGCAACGGTGATACCGGATAGCTGGATGCAGCAAGTAGGATGGGTCGAGCCCTTCGCCAAACCCATCATCTTCGCAAGCTGCAATTGATGGGTATCGCTTTGGGCCGGCCGAAGGCCGAACCCGGTGGCTCCACCCATCCTGCGCCCTACGAACTGCCCAAGACCCTTGATCTACCTCAATACTCGCCGGCTCGCGAAGCACATGGTTCTAGAGTGGATGAGCCAACGATGGAGAGAAAGATATGAGGATGACGTTCAGAAGGTTGGCAATTGCAACCTCGGCCTTCGCATGTGCGGCGTTGTTGTCGCCCGGCTGGTCGGAGCAAGGCGGCGTATCGCTATCGGTCAGCAACGCCGCGGCCTATACGCGGCTCCTTGTCAGGCCGGGTTATGGCGGTCCCTATGTCCACTCGGCTGGTCTTTCTTGGTACGCCGTGAGGGCCTACTATTGGGGTGGCCCCTGGAGTGGCCCCGGGTACTCCTACGCCGGCTGGAGTGACTACGCGTCACGCTACGGCATTGGCTGCACGCCGGGTACTGTGATCACCGGCGGGGACGGCATCCCGTACCTCTGCCAATAGAATTATAATGTCGGACCAATAATGTCGGACCAAGTGGCGGTC